>NZ_LR215041.1:0-300000 GCF_900660685.1 Mycoplasmopsis columbina
ATGACAACTAGCGATGTATTAAAGAAATATGATTCTGCTTCCTTAAAAAAATACACTAAAAAGACATTAGAATATCTTAAAAATGCAGTAGAAGATATCAGTATTTACAAAACTTGAGTAAATTTTGAAATTATTGATGTCAAAATGGAAAATCATTTCTACATCAATACAAATTTAAGTGAAAAAATGATGTCAATTTGAGTTAAACCATATGAAGAAAGTATTGAAGAGGCATTGAAATTTGCTTTTGGTTGTTCTTCATGTCAAATTACTTTTTTGGCGAAAAAAACAGTAGAAAAAACTAAAAAAGAAGATGTTAAAACAAAGAGTGTCACAAAAAAAGTAGAAACTGAAAATGAATCTAAAGAAATTTATAATGATTCTTTAAATAAAGAATATACATTTGAAAATTATGTTCGTGCCGATTTTAATGAAGAAGCATTAAGAGTTGCAGAACATATTATTAATGATGGAAATCAATATAATCCTTTATTCATTTTTGCAAAATCAGGCCTTGGTAAAACGCACTTAATTCAAGCAATTGCTCACAAAATGAAAAAACAAGGAAGATCTGTTATTTACATTAATCCAAACACCTTTACTAGACACATTTCAGTGCTTTTACAAGAAAATAATCAACAAAAAATTAAAGAAATGAAAGAACAATTTGAAGAAGCTGACATTGTAATGTTCGATGATTTTCAAAGTTTGGGTGTTGGAAACAAAAAAGGTACACTGCAAGTTATTTTCTCAATCTTGGATCAGCGTATTTCAGTCAACAAAGTAACTATTTTTTCTTCAGATAAACCTCTATATTTGTTAAATCAAGCTTTTGACGAACGTTTAATTTCAAGACTTAGTGCCGGATTACAAATTGAAATTAAGAGACCTTCTCAAGATGATTTATTTAAAATAGTTAATTTCTTAATTGATAAATATCAAATGGATTCCAAAAAATGAGACAAAGAAGCTATTGTTTATATCACAAGAAATTATGCAAATAATATTAGAAACCTTTTGGGGGCCTTAACAAGAATTAGATTTCATAAAAATGAAATTGATAAAAATTTAAACTCTAGATATTCATTAGTAACTGTTAATAACATTCTTGACACAATGCAAAAAAATAAAGAAAATGTTACTGCTGAAACAATCATTGACTATGTTGCCAAACATTACAAAATATCTAAGAAAGATATTCTGGGTAAAAGCAGAAAAAGAGATATTGTTCTTGCAAGACATATTGCAATGTTTGTTATTAGAGAACAATTAAAATTTTCACTTGAAAAAATTGCTTCACTTTTCGGCAATAGAGATCACTCAACAGTGGTTAATGCTATTAGAAAAATTGAAAAAGAATGCGATGAACCAGATCATAGTATGAAAAATACTATTTCATTAATAAAAGATGATATCTACAGAATTAGCTAAAGTAAACCACATTTATTAATGCATTAAAAAAGTTAAAAAACTAATCAAAATATATAAAAAAATAAAGAAAAATTAACTTTTTATAAGTTATCCACAAATTCACAAAACATATTATTAATAATCTATTAAGGAGATTAAAATGAAATTTTTGATTGATAAAAAAATCTTTGATGAAACTGTTGAAATAGTTTCAAGATATACTGATCCAATAAATACTTCATATGGATTAAGATGTATTCTTTTTAATGTAACTAATGAAAGTATTGAATTGTCAGCAACTAATGGATATATAAGCATAGTTAAAAAAATTGATGTTGATAATGAAAAAATTAAAGTTTTTGAAGAAGGTCAATTTTTAATTCAAGCTTCATTATTCAAGAATATTATTAAAAAATCTAACAAAGAAATTACTGTATCTGATGAAATTGGTGAAATTGAAATTAGTTCAGGAGAAACAAAATATACGTTATCACCTAATAATATAAATATCTTCCCTGGAATTGAAGAAACATACGAACCTAAAAAAATTGAAATCGACACTAACAGTTTTAAAAAAGCTATTAAATCTGTTAGTTTTGCGGTTTCAACCGAAGAACACACCTTTAAATGTATCAATTTTTATTTCGAAGATAATTTAATTAATATTACTGCAACAGATAAATATAGATTAGCAAGATATAGTTTAAAAGTTAATTCACTTTTTAATTCTCCTTTTGACATTTCCGTTCTTGCATCTAGTGTTAAGGAATTAATTCCTAACGATGCTCCAAAAAAAGTTGTGCTCCTCTTTAATAACACAAAATTTGGAGTAGAGTACAAAAATACAAAAATTATTGCAAGAATTACAGATATTACTTATCCTAGATTAGATCATTTATTTAACACTGAAGAAATTAAGAATAGTATAAAAATAGATAAAGATATTTTTGTGGATTTATTAAATAAAGCTTTTGTTATTTCTGGACAGGGAAACAAAAAGGTTGAACTTAATTTTTCTAAAAATGAATTAAGAGTTTCAACTTATATTCAAGAAATTGGAACATCTTTAGTTAAAACCTCTGAAATTGAATTTGAAGGCTCAAAAACTCTTTCTTTTGACGTGGATTATAATTTTATTAAGGATGCTTTAAATGTTTATTCTGGTGAAGTTATTTTACTGACTGATGATAAACCGAATAAGATATTAATTCTTTCAAAATCTAATGAAGAATGTAAACAAATTCTTTCTCCTATAAGAAGGTAATATGCAAAGACAAGTAGAAATAAATGATGATTTTATTACTTTAGGTCAGTTTCTTAAAAAAGCACAAATTATTGATACCGGTGGCCAAGCTAAATTTTTTATAGAGACAAATAATATAAAAATTAATAATAAAAAGCCTATAGGTAGAGGATCTAAAATTTTTGCTGGTGATTCAGTTTGAATTGAAGGATATTTATATAAAGTTATTAAAAAAGAAAAAGAAGAGATAAATTAAAACTCTTCTTTTTTAATAAAAATAAAAATTACCTATAAAGGTAATTAATTTTAAAGTAAGTGAACATTTTCTTTTTTACATTCTTCAATAATTTCATCTGTTCAAATACCAACTTGAACTTCCCCAATATGTTTTTTTTCTAGTAAAAACATTGAAAGTCTGCTTTGTCCAATTCCTCCTCCAATTGTTAAAGGCAATGAATTGTTTAATATTCCTTCATGATATGATCCCATATCATTTTTATTTTTTTGACTGTATTCAGCTTGTTTAAGTAAAGAAGTTTCATCCACTCTTATACCCATTGAAGAAATTTCTAAAGCTTTATCATTTACATAATCGTAAACGATTAAATCACCATTTAAATTTCAGTCATCGTAATCAAAAGCACGATCTGATTGTTTTTTACCATCTGGTAATGGATATCCTACTTGATAAACAAAGAAAGCTTTAACTTCTCTGGCGAAAACGCTTTCTCTTTCTTCAGGAGAAAGATTTGGATATTTATTGTAAAGATCTAAAGAACTAATAAAAGTTATTTCTTCTGGAAGTTTTTTTGATAATTGCGGAAAGTCAAAAATTAATTGATGTTCTACAAATCTAATGGTTTTATAGATTTTTTTAACAGTTTCTTGTAAGAAATCTATTGTTCTATTTTCTCTTGAGATAATTAATTCTCAATCTCATTGATCGACATAAAACGAATGCAAGTAGTCTAATGTTTCTTGTTGTCTAATAGCATTCATATCAGCTCAAATACCTTCATTAACAGAAAAATGGTATTTATTTAATGCTTCTCTTTTTCATTTAGCCAATGAGTGAACTATTTCTAAAGTTTCGTTGATTTGTTTAGGATTGAATTGAACAGGAGTTTCTCCTGACAAACCATCGTTAATTTTAGTTTTATTCTTAACAAATAAAGGTGCTGACACTCTTGTTAAGTTTAAGGTTTTGCTTAAGTTTTTAATAAATGAAAATTTAATTTCCTGAATTGCTTTTTGAGTTTGTTTAATATCTAGTTTTGATTTATACATTTTTTTCCTTTTTTTCTATAAATAAGCATCATACTTAATTGAGAACTATAAATAAATAGTGAAAGTGTTTGTCACACTAATGGAGAAATAAGAATTTCCATTTCATTTTTGTTTAATCCTATAAAAATGAAATAGCATATTCATAAAATATTGTTAATTACAAATACTCAAACCATACCTAGTGACATTGCTTTGAAATTTTTTGTTTCAAAGTCTTTTAAAATTTGCGGTAAGAATGCAAAAGTACTTAGCATTGGAACAATTTGTGCAAAAATGAGTCTTAGCGCATTAGGAATTTGTCATTTCAAAATTGCTGCAGAAAGTGCTAAAGATGTAATGAAAGTATCAAACAATAAAGTTGTTATTAAAACACCTAATGCCATTCTATTTTTCTTCTTTAAATTTGAATATTTATGAACAAAATATAAATAAACAGAATTAGAAAAAACAGCAATTATATTAGAAATAAGAGGAGCAATTAATCCCTGAAAGCCTCCAAATAAAGTTCATCCAGCTAATGCAGCATAAAATATTCAAAGTGAATAGTATTTAGTGTCAGAGCTGACCTTTTTATTTTTTATAATGTTTATAAGTGAAGGAACTGAAAGTGATGAAGTAACAATGGTTGTTGCCAAAGCAAAAATTAGAGCCATTATGGCTGTAAAAGTGTGTGATCCATCAATTTCAAATAATTTAAATAGAATAAAATTCATTAATTTTGAACCATTTCTTGAATTAAATTATTAATTTGTTCTGGAACACTAAATAAAATAGCATGACCTGCATTTTTAGCCATTAAACCTTTAACATGATTTTCATTAATTACTTCTTCAATTAAAGAGGGAGGAAGAATTTTGTCAAATTCAGCATATAAAACTGTTTTGTTCTTGAATTTTTTTCATAAAGGTTTAATGTTTTTTTGTAAATAATCAAAATTAATTAATTGCGTTTTTACAAGATTATAGAATTTATCATAATTTTTTTGTAAATATTCGGTAGAAGTATTTAAAATTCTGTTTTTAACATGTGGAAATTGCATGCTTTTTTCTTCGTGTGGAGCTAATAAAGAAAGTGAATTTTCATACAATTTTTCGCCATTTAAAGGTATAAAAAAGCTTAATTTGTTTTCTAAAAATGGAATAATTTCAGGATTGTTATAGTAAATAGCAGGAGCTGTTAAAAGTGCATGTTTAATGTTTGAAACAATTTCAGATAAAAGATGTGTTAAATGTGACCCCATTGAGTGAGCACAAATGTAAAAATCTTCATTGTTTAAAACTTTTTTGACAAATTCAACAAGAATATCTCTGTAATATTCAAGAGAAATAAGTTCATTATTTGATGATTCTCCACATCCTGGTAAATCGATTGAAATTAATTTGTAATTACGATTTTCTTTCTTAAATAAGGGTAAAGCACGTGTTCCTGTATCACCAAACCCATGAATAAATAGAACAATTGGTAGAGATGATGAATCAAAATTATCATCTTTGTAATATGTGATTTCGTCTTTTAAAAGATTGATTTTTTCTTTAATCATATTAACCTAACAACAATTCTATAATTTCTGTTTTTTCCAATGTTCCAAAATAATTTTCAAAGTTGATTGAATCTAAAACTTCCATGATTGATTTTTCATTTAAAGGAACATTTATAAAAAAATGTTCTATTTCTTTAACATTACTTTTACTTAAAAAATCACCTTCAAAAACTAATTCTTTAATAATACCTTCTTTAATATTACCTTTAATATTAATAATTCCTCCAGGATATTTGTTTCCGTTAGTGAAAGTAAAATTAGCTGCTTTATTGTAAATTCAGTCTTCTGAAGAAAATTTTGCTTTAAGAATTTCTAAATCTTTTTGGTATTTAGCATATGGAATTTCTTCATAAATAGCATTATTATGTTCAATAAAATAGTTAATTAAACGAGAAATAAATTCTTCAACATCAATTTTATTTTCTAGTTCATCTCAAATATTGGTCACTCTTTTTCTAATTGATTGAATACCTTTTGATTCATATTTGATTTTTGAAGGATTAAGAGCATTTGAAAGTTTGGTTAAATCCACTTTAAAAAGTAAAGTACCATGACTAACTATTCTATTTTTACTTAAATATTGAGCATTTCCACTAACTTTTGCATCATTAACTAAAAGATCGTTTCTACCTTTAAATTCAGCATTTAAGCCTAATGAACGAAGAAAACTGATAATAGGAGTAAGAAATCTTTCGTATCCACCTTTTTGATCGTAATCAGTAATAAATGAGAAATTAACGTTACCAGAATCATGATAAACAGCTCCGCCGCCAGATAATCTTCTAGCTAGTTCAATTTTATTTTCTTGAACATACTGTCGATTAATTTCTTCTCTAGTATTTTGATTATTACCAACAATAATTGCATTAGAGTGTTGGTAAATTAAAAGAATGTCACCTGTCATGTCAGGATCATTCATAATTAAATTTTCAAGAGACAAAGTTTCATATGGACTTTGACTTTTTATTCTAAAAATTTTCATATTTCTCCTTTTTTATGCATATAAAAGTATATAAAAAAATAAAATCGGAGTGACCGATTTTATTTCTAAATTTCAATTTTTGTAGCATATTTACGACGATAGTAATCAGATTTTTTGAAATAATGAATTGCAAGAGTTTGAATAATTGTTCAAATACTTGTAAAAATTCAATAAACTTGAACACCTGCGGCAAAAACAACAGTAATGAAAACGAAGAAAATTAACATGTAATTTTGGGTACGATTTGATTTTTTAACTGCTTTAATTTCTTCGGCTGTCATTCTTTGTTTAAATTTCTTACGGTTGAGTAATCTAGGAATTATTTGTGAAAGTATTTGTGTTGAAATAGCCACAATTAAAAGTCCTAAATATTGTCATTCGCCATCGTAAATAAGTCTTCTTCATGAAGTAGCAGAGAAGTCCATACCCAATCAATGAGTTGATTTAAGGGTTGGAACACTTTGAATAACCCTTCACATGGCAATAAAGATTGGAAGAGCTATTAAAGTACTTACCAACATATCAATTGGATTAATGTTATGTTTTTTGTATAGTTGTTGAATTTCTTGTTGTTGTCTAGCTCTCATTTGCTTATTACCCTTAAATTCAGCATATTTAGCATCAATTTTTGCTTTTTTCTGTCTAAGTTCTTCTTGACGAGCTTGACTCATTGTAGCTTTTCAGGTAAATGCTAAACCAATTAAACGAGTAACGATAACGGCAACAACAATTGCTAAAATGGTTGATCAACCAAATGCACCAGGAAGTGGGTTTCTAATTCCAGACGTAACAATAGCCATAGGATAGGCAATAAGTGAGAAGAATGGTCCTAATTCTCAAGCACCTTTTCAACTATAAATAGCTTTTTGAGGTTCTGTATTTTGATATGCTAACTTGGTCACATCATTGTTGTAGTTACCTAAAACTAAACCATTTTTAGCATACGCTGTGTAGATAGTATTTCCTTTAGCATCTTTAGCATCGGAACCATCTTTAGCTTTGGCAATAATTTTATCTTGATCTTGAATACTATAAAGATTAGTATCTTTTAAATACTGAACAATTGTTTCGTTATATTTAACTAAGGCGTGAAATTCTTTAGCTGTTAAAGCTCTTTCAAGTTGTTTTTCAACAACAATTTTATTAAGCAATGAATTATATTTTTCATTTACTGTTGTACCATCTAGGCTTAAATTTTGAATAGCATTTATGTAGTAAGTGTTTTCACTTTCTTCAGTAAATGTGTATCTATAAAGAAATTCTAAAACATCACGATTAAATCTTAAATTTTCATGTTCTGAGTTAATTTCATTAGAAACATTCACAAGTGAAGCTTCTTTAATGTCATAAACATTTTCTTGATTTTTATTATCTAAAAATTTATTTGTTGATGGATCATAATATGTAGCTTTAATTTTAAAAGCTTCATCGTTATTAGCTTTTAAAGTATATGTACCATCTTCATTTTTAGTAAAGAAGTTTTCAAATTTGAATGCGGGATCTAAGATTGTAATTGTGTTGAAGTCTGTGAAAATTGAATCATATGAAGTTGATGATGCAGCCTTAAATAAGTATCTGCCATTTCCAAATAAAATAGGTTCATTTGAAGCATATTTTCCATCTTTAGTAATGTATTGAATTGAAGATGAATATGATCCATATTTTCCATATTCTCCACCATTTAAATTGGTTTGTTCTTGAATTGCTTTAAGTGTAGTTGGATTATCTTTGTTAGATAAAAGGTAGTTTTTTTCTCTTAGATGAGTTAATGAATAAAATTGACCTGATTCAAGATTTTCATCGTTTTTTGCAGTTTTACCTTTTTCAAATGAGGCAACTGAAGGAGCGATGTCATTCTTGTTTAGATAGAATTCTGTTCCTCCACCTGAATAGCTAGAAGTTTTAACAACTATTGATTGCACACAACCAGTAAGTGTTAAACCGAAAATAAGGGTATAAAGAACAATTCTAATTCAAAGTCAAACTTTTTTTCAAGTTGATTTCTTTTTACTATTTTGACCATTTGGATCAAAATATTCAAAAGCTTTTGATCTATTGTTTGTTTTCATTTTTAAGTTTATTAAATAACTTTCTTGTGGTTTCTAATTTAACTTCGTAACTTTGATTTAAAAATTCTTTTCGCAAAATTAAGACAAAATGATATTTTCAATCATAAATGTTTAAAGAATGAACAATTGACTTGAGTTGTCTTTTGTAGTAATTGCGATAAACAGCATTACAGAATTTTTTAGGTACTGTAATTCCAATTTTGAAATTATCGTGTTCTTTATAATAAACAATAAGATACTTGTTTAATATTTGTTGTTTTGATTTGATTACGGAATCAAATTCTCAACTTTTCTGTAAACGATAAATTTTCTTCATTTTAAAACCAAAAGATAAAATTATCTTTTATCTGAAACAGTTAATCTTTTTCTACCTTTAGCTCTTCTGGCAGCTAGCACTTTTCTACCATTAGCTGTTGACATTCTTGCTCTAAAACCATGTGTTTTAGCATGTTGTCTTTTATTAGGTTGATATGTTCTTAAGCTCATAATTCCTCCTTGAAGTGTATTAATTAGTAATATAATTAAAATTACATTTTAATATTTTATAAGGGTTAAAATGCTTTTCTATTATATATTAATATTTATAAATTGATACTTATTACTAATATTTTAATTATAATTATCAATATTTATTCAAAAAAGCTCTAAAAATGTTGAAATAAAAAATAAAGTAAAGAGGTGTTTGAAATGTTAAATTTAAAATATTTATTGGATAATGAAAATTACGTTAGAGACTTATTTAATACTAGAAAAGTAGAATTGTCACAATTAAATAGACTTTTTGAAATTGCAAAATTACGTGGCAAATTAATGTTTGATGCACAACAAAAAAAAGCCGAATTATCAGCATATAGCAAACAATTTGCTCAATTAAAAAACAATCCTAATGAGTTAGAAAAATTAAAAACAAAAATTGCAGAAGTTAAAAAAGAACATTTAGCACTTGAAGAAGAAGCTAAAAAATTTGATGAAGAAGTAAATGACTTATTAATAAGAATTCCTAATTTACCTTTAGATGAGGTACCTTTAGGTTTGGATGAAAATCAAAATAAAGTTTTAAATGTGAGAGATAAATTAGGAAGAGGACTAGTTGCCAAAAATATCAAGCCACACTATCAAATAGCTAGTGAATTAGGTCTATTCGACATTGAAAGAGCAGTTAAATTATCAGGTTCAAGATTTGTAATTTATAAAAACAATGGGGCTAAATTAGTAAGAGCTATTAAAAATTTCTTATTAGATTTGCATGCTAAAAATAACTACCAAGAATTAGAAATGCCTGTTTTAGTAAAACCAAATATTATGTTTGGAACAGGACAATTACCAAAATTCAAAGAAGATTTATTTTATTTAGATAAAGAAGATCTATATTTAATACCAACAGCTGAAGTACCAGTAACTAATATATTTAATAATGAAATAGTCGATTTATCTATTCCACAAAGATTTACAGCGTATACAGAATGTTTTAGATCTGAAGCAGGAAGTGGTGGGAAAGATACTAAAGGAATTATTAGATTGCACCAATTTAAAAAGGTGGAATTAGTCAAAATCACCAATGAAAAAGATGCATTGGGCGAATTTGAACAAATGTTAGAGCAAGCAAAATTAGTATTAGAAGAATTAGAATTACCTTATAGAGAATTATTATTGTGCCGTGGTGATTTAGGTTTTTCTGCTAGAAAAACAATAGATTTAGAAGTTTGATTGCCATCAGAAATTAAATTTAGAGAAATAAGTTCTGCATCTTACATGGGTGATTTTCAAGCTCGTAGAGCAATGATAAGATACAGAGATGAAAATGGCGAAACTAAATATGCACACACAATGAATGCATCTGGTTTAGCAATTGATAGATTAGTTGCTGCGATTTTAGAAAATTATCAAAATGAAGATGGAACTATTACTGTTCCGACAAAATTAATTCCTTACATGAATGGTCAAACAATTATTAAATAAAAAATAAAGAGTTAAGGCTCTTTATTTTTCTTGACTTTTTAGAGATTTAAAATCAAATTGAGTTGGAGTTTTTTTACCAAAAAATTCTAATTCAACACTTGCTTGTTTTCTTGGCCCATCTAATTCTAAAATTCTACCTGTTTCGCCTTTAAAAGGTCCATCAATAATTTCAACGATTTCACCAATAAGGAAAGGATCAAGAATTTCTCCATCTTCAAAACTTTTAGCGTATTTTTCTTCTTGTTTTAAACTATTTTTTATTTGTTTTTCTGAAATAGGAGTTGGTTTTGCTCCTTTACCAGAAGAACCAATTAATCCTGTAACATATTGTGTGTTACGAACCACGAATCATGCTTCATCAGTCATATCCATATTAATAAAAATATAACCACTATACATGTTAATGTATTTAACTTTGTAAGGTTCACCATTTAATTTTTTTTCTTGTTCTTTAGCAGAAATAGTTGGTTTTTTGAATATTTTAAATGGTCCATCCGATGTGGCATTTTGATTGAAACTTTGTTCAACACCTTCACTCACAATTCTGTTTTTAAGTGATTCAACAACTTGATCTTCTTTACCAGTAACGGTACTTACCATGTATCATAAAAATTTTTCTTTCATATTTATTCCTTTTATTTAATTAAATACCTGCGCTTTTTCAAATTAATGCAAAAATAGTTGCAAAAATAATAACGATTCCTATAAAAATTGATGAAAAGATAACAACTTGAAAAAAAGAAGATCAATTAGTTTTAGATGAAGGTCATCTGACTCTTTTTATTTCTTTAAAAAAACGTCTAAAAAAATATTTTTTCGGTTTTTTCACTTTTTCAATTTTAACTTTTGAATCTTTAGATTTTTTAAACATTATTTTTCCTCTTTATGCAAAGTGTGAGTTCTACATTTAGGGCAAAATTTTTTAATTTCAATTCTTTGTGCACTTGACAAACTTTTAGGAGTAATGTAATTAAGTGCAAAACATTGAGAACAACTTAAAGCCACTTTTCTTTTTTCCATATAATTATAACCTTTTCCATTTAAAAAACCCCCGTGCGGGAGGTTTTGATTTTAATATACTTATTATATTTAATAATTAAAATATGAAACAAATTTATTATAAATTTTTTGTTTATATTTATTAATTTTTTGAGAAGTCATAAAAATACTTTTATTTTTACCTAAAATCATTTGTTTGCAAAATTCTTTATCTTTCAAAGAAAGAGATTTTCAAAAACTATTTGTATCAATTTTGTCTAGTTCATTAGTAATAGAGTTTTCTGCATCGGGGTCTTTTAACACAATTAAATTATCTGTTTCTAAATAAACATTAGTTATTTTTCTCTTTTTAGAGTTTCAAAAATTAATGTAATTCAAGGTAAAAAGTTTAACAGTTTTAGCTAAATAAGTATCAAATTTTGCTACTTCTAAAGAAGGCTTATAATTTTTCAGTATTTGACTTAATTTGCCTATAAAAGAGTTAAAAACATCTTCTTTAGAAAAGTGCAAAAAATTATGATCGTAAAAATAATTAGTTATGTTCATATTAATTAAATTTTCATATTTAAATAAAATAATTTTTACTAAATACTTTTCTTCAATTTTTTTTAGAAAGCATATTAATTTTTCATTATCTTTGTTTTTTAAAATATTTTCAAATTCTTTTATTTTTTTAAGCAACAAATTTTTTATTCCTTTGTTAATTGATAAATTAGCAAACCAGCAGCAACTGAAACATTTAAAGATTGAACAGTTCCTTTTTGTTCAATGTAAACAACTTCATCAGCTTCACGAATAACTGGAAGAGAAACACCGTCTCCTTCATTGCCTAAAACCAAAACAGATGGTTTATTGTATGTAACTTGATCAAAACGTTTTGCATTTGAATCAAGAGCAGAAACATAAATTCAATAGTTTAATTTTTTAAGCTTGTTTAAAGTGGCAGAGATATTATTAACCTTAATAATTTTGGTATTGATAAAGCCACCAGAGGACACTTTTAAAACCGTTGAAGTTATACCAACAGATCTCTCTTTTGGAATAATAATGAATTTAATTCCAAAAGCATTTGCGGTTCTTAAAATTGCTCCAAAATTATGAGGATCTTGTAAGTGATCAAGGACTAAAATATTTTTAGGTTTTTCTTTTTCAATTTCTTTAAATTCATAGATTGGAAAATCTTTTAAAAAAGCAATTACACCTTGGTGATTATCTCGATCATATTTTTCGAAAAAGGTTTTATCTTTAATTTCGATTGTTGCTTGAGTTTGTTTTTTAATGTTGTGTAAAAAAGAAGAGTTTTCTAAAATTACTATTTTTTGAATAGGCAATTTATTTTTGATAGCATCAAGAACGCTATTTCTTCCACACATAAATAATTTTTCCATCTTTCAATCCTTTTTCATCATAAATAAGTTTTTAAATTAAATTGTTAATAAACACCTTTTTTAATTAATTTATCTCTTAAAATATCAGCTGCTTGATAATCTTTTTTAGCTATTAACAAGCTTCATTGGTTAAAAATATCTAATTCTTCAAGATATTGGTTTTTATCTGTTAATTCTGGGTGGATAATTTTTAAAACATCAAAAACTATTTTTCCATTTTCAAAAGTAGGAGTTTTATTAAAAGTCTTTAAGGCTTCATTTAAAAGTAAGTTATATTTGGCAAAATCTTTTTCTGCTAGAGCATTCATTATTTCTTTTGATTCACTTAAAAGTTCTTTATTTGACTCTTTTCAATCTTTTAAAGTGAAAAATTTAAAAATAAATTTAACTAATTTATTTTTTATATTTTGCATGTTTTGAATTAGTTCTTCAGTGATGTTTATTGGAGCAGTGATTTTGGCACTTAAAATTATTAATTTCAATATATCTTTACCATATTTGTTTATAAAATCATCTGCCAAGATAATATTGCCTAATGATTTAGACATTTTGTCACCATTTAAATTAATTTGGCCAGTTCTTAATCATTCTTTAGCGAGAGGTTCATTGTAAATAGCTCGTTGTTGAATGTTTTCGTTTTCGTGATGTGGAAAAGTTAAGTCCATTCCACCACCATGTAAGTCAACTCCATCTTTACCGAAATGCTTGTCAATTAGGGCACAACATTCTGTGTGTCATCCGGGTCTACCGAAACCAAAAGAAGAATTAAATTTAATTCCGTGAGTAGTGTTTTTTCAAAGTGCAAAATCGCCAATAAATTGTTTGCCATCAGAATTTTCTTCAAATTCCATTTTATCTAGATTTTGATTTGAAACTTCACCGTAGTATTTTTCATTATTCTTAATGCTAAATCAAACATTACCATTCTCATCTTTATAAGCTGATTTATTCTTGATTATTTTATTTATATATGAGTCAATAACATCTAGATTGTCTGTAACTTTTTCAATATGTGTGATTGTATCCACATTTAAATTTTTAAGTAAGTCAAGATAGTAAGATGTATAAAATTCACTAATTTCTTTTTCACTTTTGTTTAACTCTGCAGCTTTATTAATAATTTTGTCGTCGATATCAGTTATATTATGAATAAATTGGAATGGTTTATTATTTGCTCTGTAACCCTTTAGAATGAAATCGTAAGTTAGAATAGGTCTTAGATTACCAATATGTACATAATTGTAAACAGTTGGACCGCAAACATAAATTTTAGTAATTTCTTTGCTCACTATTACTCCTTTAAAATGTTATCAATCTTTTCTTTCCATAAATTTACTATAAATAAATAGAAAATAGTAAAATTAAGTATATAGAAATTTTATATCAAGGAGATTTATTTTATGAAAATTGTAGTAGTTGGTGCAAACCACGCGGGAACATCTTTTTTAAGAACTCTTAAAACCGTGAATCCTAATGCTGAAGTTACAGCATACGACAGAAATACAAACACATCATTTTTAGGATGTGGTATTGCTATTTGAGTAGCAGGAACATGTAAAGATTCATCAGGTTTATTTTACTCATCACCTGAAATTTTAAAGAATGAATATGGTGTTAATTTACACATTGAACATGATGTTTTAAACATTGACAAAGATAAAAAAGAATTAACAATTAAAAATTTAAAAACAGGAGAAGTGTTTACTGATACATACGACAAACTTGTTTTTGCTGGTGGTACATGACCAATTCTTCCACCAATCAAAGGAGCAGATTTAAAAAACATTGTCTTATCAAAATTATTCCAACATGCAGAATACTTAGTTGAAAAAGCTAATGATGACAAAATTCAAAATGTTGTTGTTGTTGGTGCAGGATACATTGGTATTGAATTAGTAGAAGCATTCCACATGAAAGGTAAAAAAGTTACCTTAATTGATTTAAGTGACAGAGTTGTTGCAAATTACTTAGACAAAGAATTTACAGACAAAATGGAAGCCAACATGGTTAAAGATGGAATCACTTTAGCACTTGGTCAAAAATGTGTTGAATTTAAATCAGAAGACGGAGAACATGTATCAGAAGTTGTAACTGATAAAGGGTCTTACAAAGCTGATTTAGTAATTTTAAGTGTTGGATTTAAACCAAACACAGATGCTTTACCAGGAGTTGACAAATTACCTAACGGTGCAATTAAAGTTAATGAATATCAACAATCAATTAGCGACGAAAACATTTATGTATTAGGTGATTCAGCATCATTGAAACACTGTGTAACAAATGACTTTGGTCACGTTGCATTAGCAACAAATGCTGTTAAAACTGGTATTGTTGCGGCATTGAATTTAGCTGGATTAAAAGTTCCTTTCCCAGGTGTAGTTGGAACAAACTCAATTAATGTGTTTGGCTGCAAATACGCTTCAACAGGCTTTACTGAAGTAATGGCAAAAGCAAAAGGATTTGAAAATGCTGCCGCAATTTACTTTGAAGATAATGACAAATGTGAATTCGTTCCTGACTATGAAAAAGTAGGATTTAAAATTGTTTATGATACAAAAACATTAAGATTGTTAGGTGCTCAAGTGGGTTCATGAGGTTCAACAAACCACACAGAAGTTATGTACATGTTTGGTTTAGCTCTTCAAAAACAATTAACTTTACCAGAAATTGCTTTAACAGACGTGTTCTTCTTACCACACTTTAATAAACCATTTAACTTCTTCTTAATGCCAATTCTTAAAGCTTTAGGATTAAACTACAAAAAATAAAATTACAAAAGAAAAATAGTTGCTAGCAATAAGCAATTATTTTTTATTTTCTTGTGTTAAACTTTAATTCTAGAAGAATTATTAGTTAAGAAGCAAACGAGGAGAAAAATGAAAAAAATAATTTATTTTGCTGGGGGATGTTTTTGAGGCGTGGAAGCCTTTTTTAAGCTACAAAAAGGAGTTTTAGATACAACTGTTGGATATGCTAATTCAAATATTGAATTTCCTACATATCAAGATGTGTGTGAAGGTAGATCAACAGCAAGTGAAGCTGTAAAAGTCGCTTACGATAATGAAGAAACAACTTTATCAGAATTAATTAAAGCAATTTTCACAGTAGTTGATCCAACAGAATTAAATAAACAAGGACCTGATGAAGGCATCCAATATAGAAATGGTATCTATTTTATAGACAAAAAAGATGAAGTAGTAATTAAAGATACTTTAAATGAAATAGCCAAAAATTTTAAGAGTAAAATTGTAACAGAAGTGACAGAGTTGGACAATTTTTTTGCTGCAGAAGATTATCATCAAGATTATTTAGATAAAAATCCAAATGGTTATTGTCATATTGACTTAAAAATGAAAAAATAAATGCATTTTTTAGCTTTTAAGGTATAATGTGAAAAGTTATCTTTAAATTTTATAAATAATAGAAAGAGTATTTTATGAGGAAGAATTCAATCATGATTAACTGAATTTTCATGAATTTCATTTTTGGAAATTCTTCTTTTGCGTAAAACTCTAGTATTTTATTTGATTAAAAAACAGTAATAAAAGTGTTTGGAATACAAATCAAAGATGTACTAGACTTAGTACATCTTTTTTAGATAACTACTAAAATGAAAGGACTTCTATGAGTAAGAAAAAGTTCAATTTTAGAACCTTAGTATGACCTAAATATGCCTTATCTGCAGGTATTTTAGTTGCAGGTATTGGTGCTGCTTTAGGTGCATTATATGGTTATTCATTAAATTCAAATGAGAAAGTAGGAAGAAATAATCCCACAAAAGATTCAGAGTTGAAAAATGTTTTTGTTGGTAGTGATAAAGAAGCCAAAGGAAATTTTTTAACAGGTGATAAAAGTGGTGTGTTAGCTGAATATGATTTAGAAACAAATAAGGTAAAAGATAGAAATGGCAACATAGTTGATGTTGATACTTATTTAACTGATTATTACAAAAAAAATCGTAATCTGCCAATATTAAACATTAAGTACGGATCATTTAATTTCTTTAATGAATATATTGAAGCTGTATCCCCAGCTGAGTTCTTTAAATTTACTAGATGATTCATGACTAATGTTTCATGAGGACCAGAAATTATTACATTAAAATCATTTTCAATTGTTAAAGGTGTTGAACAAAATGGTAATTCTATTACTTTAGGTGCGCACGCTAATACAAATAAAGAATATACAACAATTACATTCTACCCTGATGCCTTCTTCGGTTCATTGCCAATTCATTCAGGAATAGGTGGTGCAGGAAATGGGCCTGATTCACTTGTCTACAAAGTTAATAAAAATTTACTTACCTATGATGGTATTTCAAGTTTCTTGAGTAAAGTTCCTCTTTATAATGGTTTAGCCAATGTAAGTTCACGTACATTGTCATTTTATTTTTTTAGAAATATAACAGATATAAGACAATTAGTTGGTCATAAAGTTTATGCTCTTAAAAAACCAAATTGAGAAAAAAACTTATTAGATTTAGCTGTTGATAATGTAGAAATTTCTAGATTTAAAAATAATAATCCATATTTATTGATTGTAAATGGCAATTCTTTAGAAGAAGCAAAAATTAACTTAAAAAACAAAATTAAAGAATATGAAGCAGTTGATGAATATGGTTTATTGAAAGATTTAGATCTAAATAGTTTAGAAGAAAAAACTATTACTTATGCATCAATTAATCCTAATGAGGCAGTGGATAGAAAAACTATTTTAGATAGATATTTAAATTTAGTGTTTGACGATGGTACGGAATACAAAGTATTTAAGTCATTTAAAGATATTGAATATAAACAAAACACTGGAGAAAATTTTGCAATTAGAAATGAAGAATTAGTTGAATCAATTAAAAAAGGATATAAAAAAGCTGAAAACGCATTATTAGATTTAGTCGCTGAATATGAAGATAAATTGGAAAAAATTGCTTCTAAATTTAATTTAGATGAAGCAAAATGACCAACATTTCATGCGGCTTATTTGAAATTTTTAGAAATAAATGATGAATTATCTAAAACTTTATATCCAGAAATTGCAAAAGTTGTTGAACAATTAGAAAAAATTAAAGTAGTTGAAGAAACAAAAGCTACCAAGGAAGAAGAAAAAAGTGAAAAAGACACTCAAGTAACAACTTTACAAACAAGAATTGATGAATTAGAAGCTAAAGATTCAAGAACTGATGAGGAAGAAACTGAGTTAACTGAAAAAAGAGAAGAAAAAGAAAATTTAGATCAAGAAATTGAAACATTAGTTACTGAAATTCAAGAACTAGAAACTCAACTCTCAGAATTCTCTCCTTCAAAAGAAGAACTAAATCAACAATTAACTAAATTGACAATTGAAAAAGACGAAAAATTAGGTAATTTATCAGAAACTATTGATCCATATATTGAAACAATTAGATATGATAAAGAAAAATTAGATGATCTTTTTAAATTATTGACTGAGGAATATGCTCTTATAAACGAAGATTTTGTTAAAAAATTGAAAACAGGCATTGAATTCAATGATGAAAATACTAAGTACAGAGAACAAGCAGAATTAGCAAATAAATTTAATGAATTAACTCACAATTATAACAATAAATTACAACTAATTGCTACACCTATTTTAGATGGAGCTGTTTTTAGACCAACCAATTTTGAAACAACAACATACTATTTAAATGATTTGGCTTATTTGCCAAACCAATTAATAGGTGTTGAATCACTACAAGAAATTTCAAAAAATGCTCAATTAAATTGAAGAGATTTTTATAACTTAAATGGTTTTCTTGATAGTAAAAATGATGAAACTAATCGTGAAGGTAAACAACTATATCTTTATGCAACCGATCTTCATTCATTAGAAGATGAATTTAATAAAAGTAATCCAAACACTGAATTTAAATTTGAATTTACCAAACTTCAAGAAGAATTAAAAAATATAGCAAAAGAATTGAATGAAATTGAGAGCAAAAGAAATGATCATGAACATCTAGCACTAAAAGTATCAGAAGAAAATCAAAATCCAAGTGTTTCAAACTATTTAAGTAAATATTTTGATGCTTCTAGAGAACAAGTTAGTTTACCTGAAAATTACAAATTATTAGGTTATGATGTTTTTTCTCAAAGAGAATCATCATTTAATTTCTTTATTGCTAAATCATATGAAAAAGGTAAAGAATATCTTGAATTAGCTTTAAATGGTAATCCAAATGCCGGTGATAATACTAAAGATAAAGAAGGATTTTTAGCGTACTTTAATAGAATTGCGCAACCAATTTTAAATGACACAGATAAGAAATCCGCTTTTGAAGAATTAAAAGCATTAGATAAAGAGAGAGTTGAACTAGGAAATAAACTAAGAGAAAATATTGACAATGTAACTCAAGATCAACAATTAGAAGTTTCTCTAGCTATTGCAAAATTTGCAGGAAAAGAAGCTATATTCAATGAAGCAGTAAAAGATCAAAATATTAATTACTCACAATTAACTGTTTTAGTTGAAATGAAAGAAGCTTTAGAAGAATCATTAAAATTGATGAACAAAATGATTGAAGAAAGAGAACAATATAAAGAAAAAAGTGCGCAATCATTTGCTCTTAGTTTGGATACACGTTTTGTAAACTTTAAAATTAATTTCTTGCTTAATTCGCCATCATTTACAGATGCAAATATTTTAGAAGCTTATCAAAAAGTAGTTGCTGAATATGAAAAAGAAAGAGCTTCAGTAATAGAAAGATATAAAGAAAATGTTGCACAAAAAGATATAGCATGATTTATGCAACGTGCTGAAGGAATCTTATTAAAAGTTAAATATGACAAATATAAATCAGTTTTTGCTGATGATGTAACAAGAACATCGCTTGAAACTACAAAAAACGGTTTAGAATCTGAAAAACCTAGTGCAGAAGAAAATAAAAACACTGCTCAAAGTGCTTTAACTACAGTGGCTGAAGAATTGAATAATGTATTAACTTCAAATAATTATGATGAAAATACAACGTTAGATGCTAAATTAGAAACACTTTATAATGATGAATTATCTAAAGTTACAGAAATTCTTGTTGAGTTAGATAAATTACATCAATCAGTTGAAGATAGTATTGATGTAAAAACTCTTTCAAACGAAATTAAAGAATTAGAAAATCAATATAAAGCAACAGAAGATGATCAAGAAAAAGAACGTATTTTTGGTCAAATAACATTAAAAATAACTGAATTAAACAATCTAAATAATCTTCAATTAGTTACAGTAACTAAAAACTTATTTAATAGTGGCGTAAAATCTGTTTTAGATAATTTAAAAGTTCAAAAAGATGCTAATTTAGGTTCATATGCTGATTTAATTAGTCTTAATGAAACAATTCTATCAACCTTAAATAATGAAACAGTTTTAAACACTTTAACTATTTTACGTAATATTAATCGTGAAAATACAACAGCAGTGGACAAAATTGTTGAATTCATTGATTTTATAGGTCCAAACACTGAATTAAATGAAAAATTGAATGAAGCAGAAGAATATACAACAACATTAAATACATACAATTTAGCAAAAACTACCTATAACGAAAACAAAGATAAATTAGAAGAAATTACAAAAGATTTAGCGACTGTAAATGAGGCTTTATCATTGCTTGATGAAGTTGAAGCAGATAATGCTTTAAATGAAATTCAACAAAAAGCTTCAACATCTAAAGCAACAGAAAACAAACTTTACAAAGAACTGAGAGATGCCAGAGTTGAAGAAACAATTATTTCTGCTACCCAACCCAAAGATGCTGAAGGTAAACCAGTTGATAATTTAAGATATGAATTAAATCAATTAATGACTTCATATAATGAAAATGATGAAATTATTTCAAAAGCTAAAAACTTATTAAAAGATTTATCTGACGAAAATAGCGCTATAAATCAAGCAAAAACAAAAATTCAAAGTGCTAAAGAAAAAGTAAATTTTGATGCCGAAGCTGAAGACTTTAAAGAAGAAGTAGACAATTTAACAGCTGCTGCCGAAGAATATCTTCCAAATATAAAACAAAAAACATTACTTAATAAATTTAAAGAAATTAATGCAAGTGATTCAGGTGCATTCTATGAAAAACTTCTAGAAGCTTTAAATATTGATGATGAAGATCAAAAAGATACAGCAAAAGAAGAACTTAAAAAATATGTTGAAAACCCCGATTCATTAATTCAATTAACTCAAGATGAAATTGATAAAGTAAAAAATGCAATTATTCAAATTAGTTCTAAGAAAGATCAATTATTTGAACACTATGAGGAAGTAAAAAAAGCTGAAGAAGATTATTTAAAACAATTAGAAACTTTATATAAAGAAGTTGTTTTAAAAGGATATGCTTTAATTTCAAAAGACCAGTTAAAAGATGCTGACTTAAAAGATTTAGTATTGCAATTAGATGTAAAAATTTCTGATTTAAAAGCGGAAATTTATTCATTAGAAGATAAAAAAGCAGAGTTAATTAAAATTGATGCTAAATATAATGATGTTGTAACCAAATTAGCTGAATTAGAGGCTAATTCAGAAATTCAAGATGCAGCAAATAAATATGCAGAAAGCTTTTTTGCATATGCTCAAAATGACTTAGTTATTGAAAACCACGCAGTTGACATTTTAAAAATGTTAGTTGGTAAAGCTTATGATAAACACTATAAAAATGTTGTTGAACCAGCAGAAGTTTTATTAGAAGAAATTAAAAATCTTGAAGAACGTTTAGAAGAAATTCAAGAAGAAAAACCTGATACATATGAAGAAGATGAAGAATATGTATCTAAAAGTGCTGAAAAAGAACAAAAAGAAGCAGAATTAGAACCAGTTCAAGAACTTTATAACAACTATTTTGAACCATTTGGTGAATTGTATGATGAAGCGGAAAGTTCATTAGGTCAAAGTTTAACATTAGAAGCTGAAGAAGATGAAGAAAATCAAAGTCAATATGATCAAGCTAACGAATTGTTAAACGCAGCCATTGAACAAGATGAAGCATACGGGCAAACATTAGATGCATTAAATACTTATATAAATGAATATACTGATTATGCTAAAAACTTAGATGGTAACTTTACTCTAAATAATTCTGTTATAGCTTCATATGAAGAAATTATTAAACAAGCTTTAGAAAACTTAATAAACATTAGAAATAATGAAATTCTTAAAAAAGCAAAACAACTTTCATTAGTTGATTCAACTAATTTAGGTGATGAATTAACTAATGAAAACCAATTAATAACTGCAGCAAGTCAAGTTGAATTAATCAACATTTTAACTAAAAAAGGTCTTTTAACTGCAACATCATCACTTGAAGATATTAATAAAGTAGTTCACAAAGTTGAATTAACTGACATTAAGAAAGAAGGCAAAAAACTTGTCTTTACTTTAAGAAAATTAAGATCATCAAATGAAAGAAGTTTTGATGGTGACTTCAGTCAATACTATGCTAAATTTAACGTTGATGCAACAACAGAAGATGATGGTGTTTTAAATGCATTGGATAGGGCATTCAAGTTAGTTGGATTTAAAAAAGTTGTAGTTCCTTCTTTATTAAAAGAAGAAGGAAATGTAAAGAATGTTGTAACAAACAAAACTGAAAAAGGTTATTCACTTTACAATGATGCTTATCAAGGGTTATTAGATACTTTAATTAAAAGAGTTCCTTACGCAGCAGAGTGATTAAACGGAGAACATATTGTTACTAAAATAAATGATGAGGGTGAAACTGTTTACTCAATTGAAAATGGACCATATTTAGGCTTTACTCGTGATACACGTATTGGTTTATGAGCAATTCTTAAAATGAGTGATCCAAATTTCAAAGGTGTACCAATTGACTTTTTAAAATTTGTTGCAGCTCATGAATATGGACACCACTTTACTTTAAATGCTGCTTCTGACTTAGGAAATAAAGCGGATGAAGCATTATTCATTAGTGCCTTATTGCCTGGCGCATCACCAAATATTAATAACTATTACAACAAGTTAAATTTTGATCTTTATTTAAAAGCTAGAACCAATCTTGAATTGAATAGTGATCGTTTATTAGAGGGAGAATTTATTGAGAAAAATTATGGAGAATATCCATTATTCAAATTACCTTCTATAAATGCAAGCGGTGAATTAGAATACAAGGCTGAAACAGAAGAAGAAATTTGAGGAACCCAACTTTCAGAAAACAACATTATTAAAGCAATGTTGAACAATAAACGTCGTTTCTTACAAAACTTTGATGGATTAAAAAATGCAGCCAAAGCAAGAAGAGAAGAAAACAATTTAACTGGAGAAAATGAAAAATTATTAAAAACTTCAGACTTATGAATTATGAATTCTCTTGATCATTTTTCAGGTACTTTAAACCCAACAGTAACTAATGGTATTGCGAAATACCTTGTAAAACAAGAAGATGGATCATATCTATTTACTCCTGGTAGTTTAAACATCTTAAAAGGCATTTTAAAAGATGGCCAAGGAAATGATATTCAATTTGAAGAAGTTAATGGAAATGTTGTTCCAAAAATTGTTGATGGTGAAAGAAATGAAGAGGGTAAATACATCTTAATTAGAGAAGTATTAGTTAAAAATGCTGACGGAACAGGAATTGTTAATATTCCATTAAATGTTAAGTTTGGTGATCCAAATGATCCATTGTATGATGCAAATTCTGTAACTTATGTAAATGATGAAATTGATAAAGTTGCAAAAACTATTAATTCATTGATAGTTCAAAGATATGACATCAATGGATGAGATACTCCAACAACTGATTTAACAGTTACTCCTAAACTAGTATTAGATTGACCACAAGTTAGAGATATTTTCTTTAGTAATGATACTAGTGCAAATGGTAAACAAGCTTTTAATTCATACCGTGACATGATTTTAGGAAGAGATCCAGAACAAGGAGCAAGATCTTCATTACCAATTACTAGTTACAATTTAGACGGAAGCATAAATAGTAATGAAACAGCAAGATTACGTAATTTCCGTTTAACTACTTCACAATTCTATGTAAACCCTGGTGATTATGACGAAGCTCAAATTCCAAACGAAATGGCAAGGGCTTTAACTGCTATGTGATCAACACGTACCTTTACATCTATATCAAATGGTGGTAGAGGATATGTATCATTCTTAGATAGAGATCATCAATATATTGTTAATGCGAAAGCAAGTAATCTTGAAAAAGTTATTGCATTTGATGGTTGATCTCAAGAAGTTCTTGATTTCTTTGGACTTAAAAATGCTCTTAAAAACTTAAGTGGAATTCAAGCTGACAACATTGGAATTAGAGCAGAATCATTATTCCAAACTTTAAAAGAAGATGGCACTTTAGTTGATAGGGATAGTAATTTCAGTGGTGAAATTCCAAACTGAGAACAAACTAAAACTCTTAAAATTAATACAAGAGCGTTAGGTTCAACATTTGAAAATGATTTATTTGGTCTATATGGAAATGATAAAAATGGTAAAGGAGCAGAATTAACATTTGATGAATATGCTGACTTCTTTGAATTTACTTCATTAGATCTTAAAAAAGCAAGATTAGATAAAGAACACAGAGTTGTAAATTGAGATATCGATTATGCTAAAACAAAAGTTTCTGATTTTGAAGCTTTTAAACAAGCATTAAAAGTAGCAGTTGAAAAAACACCAAGTCTTTCAGCTGAAGAAGTGCAACATTATTTAAGTATTGCCAATTCAGCCGATGAACAAGTTGTTGCAAATGAAATTATTAAGAGATTTAGTGAAAGTAAATTAGCATTATTTACAAGCCATATTTCAATTCAAGATATTGTAGATAATAATGAATTAGCATGATTCTTAGATCAAACTTACGGATATGGACTTTATAAAGTTAACGGATTAAATTTAATACAACCAAATCCAGAAAAATGAGAGTTTGATTTAGAAACTTACTTGCAAACATACAGAGATTTAAGTTCTGAAATGAGTGTAACTGTAGGAAACACAACATTAAAACCAACATTAGCACAGTTCTCAATGTATGATGCAATGATTTTCAATGGTGAAGTACAAACATACACTACAATGAGTGATATTTCGGCAATATTTAACAGATTAAGTTTCGCTAATCTCTATGCAACTGTTGGAACAGGTGCATTTAAAACAAGTCGTCCTTCAGAAGATGTTGTGTCTTATTATGGATCAAAAACAGATAGAAGATTTAATGAAAAATTTAGTGATTATACATTTAGTTGATCAGAAATAATTAACCGTGATAACTTACAAATTACTTACTCACCTTCAAGAGCAGAATTTGGTAATTTACCATCATATCTTAAAGGTCTTTCAGAATCAACAACAGGATTAGAATATGTTGTTGATGGAACGCCAACACAAAAATGAAAAGACGCCTTAATTAGTTATGACACAGGCGAAAGACGTGGAAGTATTAAGAGATCAATTAATGAATATGAACAAAATCTAGATCAAGAAGCAAGGGACAAAGCACGTAATTTAGACCTTAAATATAATCCTGCTGTTTTCGTTGATGAACAAGATTTCAATGATGCATTCAATTATAACAATAACTATTTTGGGGAATTTAGATCAATTAATAATGGTTGATTTAAGGACAGATGATATCGTGATATCTTAGACTTTAAGCTTTATGATGATAAGGGTGTTGCAATTGAAGATGACACTATTAGAATTACTGATTTAAAAGGTGAAAAAGTTACAAATAGACCTAAAGCATTCTGAGAATTTTATATTCAAGCACAAGGTGTTGGAAAACGTAATTTATCTACCATTTGAAGAAATACGGATAAAGATGCTGTTGCCTTTTTTGGATATTTAACTAGTGATATTGCCGATAAAGCAAAATACTTAGCATTTAAAGATCTTGAAAGTGGAGAAATAGAAACTATTGAGTTAATTAAAGAAAACACAAATAATATGTTCTATTACAAATCACAAAGCCTTGATAACGAAGGTAATGTAGAAGCAAAACACACTTTAAAAGATGAAGAATACAATTTTGAAGATTTAAACGGTCAACACAATGGAAAAGGATTTGTTTCATGAGTAACTGACTATGCGGTTGTATCAAAATATAGAAATAAATTGTTGACACCAGGTAAACAATACTATGTTTACTTTGCGTCTGATAAAAAAGGTACTAAAGCACTAGAATTAGAATTAGGAAATGTTGAATCAGTTTCAGAAAACGGTAAAACATTTAAACAAGCTCCTGTAACAATTCATAAAGCTTCTAAAGATGAATTTGATGGAAAATACTATAACAAAGCAATTGCCACAATTAAAGATCAATTTAACGGAGCAATTTAAGAAAGGAAAATATGAAAAAAAGAACAAAATTATTCTTATCACTTGGTGCAGTAACAAGTGCACTTACATTAGCAATAAGTGCATCTTGTTCTACAAAAAATGATGATCGAAATCCTGGTCTTCAATCATTTTTCCGTATTAAAAAGACAGATTATGATCTTGGATTAGTAACAGAGCCGATTAACTCTTTAAATTACATTAAATTTTCATCTTTAGCTAGAGTTTTACCTTCATTAGTTGAAAGTCCATTGAAAGGTGGACCTAATGAAAAACTTAAGAAAGAATTAAATTTACCTGAAATTCCATTTGGAATTTATGGGCTAGATGACACAAGTAATTCTATGGAAGAATACTTAGAAAACCATTCAGCACCTTCTTCAAATGCAGGGCGTTTTTACTCACTAGAACAATTTGGAGCAACAACAGGAAATATTAGTTCAGATTCTAGTGAATATCAACCAGTACAAGGAATTTTTACAAACAACAACAATATTCTTTCTTTAACTATGTTACTTAATGAAGGAAATAGTAAATGAAGCAATGGAGACAAAGTTTTTGCTGAAGATTACGTTGATGCATTACACTACATCTTAGATTTAAATACTGGTTCACAAAATCAAACTAATGTTTTAAAATCTAAAATTAAAGCTAGTTCAGAAGTGATTGATGCACAACAAACATATCTTAAAAAATTTGGAAAAGCATATCAAAATCCTTTTGCATATCCTGAATTAATTAAAAATGAAAAAGGTGAATTAATTTATGATGTTTTAAATCCAAAATATCAACCATGAACTTCACAAAACGAAGGTGATGAAGCAGAAGTAGCTGCAATTAAAAAGGCGGCACTTGACTTAGGTTTAGTATCAGGGAGACTTTATTGAAATTATTCAAATGAAGAAATTTTAAGCGCAATTCCATATTCACCTGATTTTGATCCTAATGCAGAAATTACAACTGTAATGCTTGCCAATCCAGATTATTCGCCTGCTAAGCATAGTGAAGAAGAATTAAAAAATATTCCACAACGTTTAGCAGTGCAAATTAGAAAATATCTTTATTCTGATCCAAGACAAGAATATGGAGATTCCTTCCAAGATTTAATAAGAGCAAGCAGAAGATTAAGAGATAAATTACCAGCTGACTTAAAATATACTCCTGAAACAGCCGATAATTACAATGCTCTTGTAAATGCAGCCTATAAAGGTGAAAACGTTTTAAATAATGAATCAATTGTTAACTTTAAAGCTAAAAGTTATAGAAAAAATAGAGTGCTTGCTATGGATGAATATTCACTAAGAGTTGAATACGATCAATTCCAACCTGCATCTTTAGATAACGTTTATAGAGATTTAACATCTAATTTAGTTCCAATTAATAGAAAATTTGTCGAATCTATCGGTGGAATAACTCAATTTGGTTTAAGCAAGGAAACATTCTTAACTAATGGAGCATTTAACTTAGATGATTTAGAATTAGGTGCTCAAGGATATATTTCACTTGCTAAAAATAAAGAGTATTATTCAGCAGATAAAACCATTTCAAACAAAATTAATATTTTCTTTAGTGCCGATCCAAACATTAATGCTGCAATGTATGATGATGGATATATTGCCGCAACAAGAATTCCAGCAGTTCAACAATTAACATACTGAACATCAAAAGCTTATAGACCATTTATGACTAAATCAACAGGATTTGGAACAATTGGATTAGCATTTAACCTTGATAAAGAAACCAATGGAAATTCTTTATTAAATGATAGATATTTAAGAAATGCAATTTACTATGCAATTGATAGAAATCAAGTTTTAAATATTGTTGGATGAAACTCATCATATCCAGTTATTACTTGAACAGCCTTCGGTAATGCAGCATCAAGTTTTGGAGATCCACTTGAAGTTGCATTCGATCATGACTATAGCTTGGTAGAAAAATATCCAGAAGGAGCAGATAGAAAAATTCCTGTTCAAAATTACACACATCTAGATCACTTGTCAAAAAGATATAATTTTGAATATCTTGAAAGAGATGATAAAGCTTATAGACTTGATGTCGCTAGAGCTTATTTAGAGGCCTTTAAGGAAAAACATCCAGATGTTAAAAGTGTGAAATTGAAATATATTTCAAATTCAACTGACGAACATCAAAATGCTGGTTTAGCACTTCAAGATTTACTTAAAAAAGCATTTGGTAATTTTATTGAAATTGAAATTAAGGGATTACCAGAAAATGTTTATGAAGATGCAAGAACAAAAGGTGATTACGATATTTTATACAGAAATTTTGACTCATTTGGAACAGATGTTTATAGTTATGTTGATGTATTTTTAAAAACAGATGAAATTAATAAAAGTAATAACAAAAACACAGGATTTAGAAATAATCCTGCTGGAAGTTGAACTTATGAAACATACTTTAGTGAATTTGGTTACAAATATGACAAGACAAGTGGCAAAGTAATTTCAGATAAACCAGAGTTAGTTTATAAATTAAAAGAAAGACTCAGAGTTGATGATGATGTTTTTGAAAAAGTTTTAGAGCTTTCATTTAAAAAAGATGATGAATCAATAGCAGATTACACAAAAAGAACATCTGCTTTCTTCTCAAATCAATTTACTGATGAAGAAAAAACTGCAAAATGAACAGAAAAAAGAGTTTTTGCGGTTATAACTGCAATGGAAAAAATTATTCGTGATGGTGCACCTGTTGTACCTTTAATTGAGGTTGATACATACTGAGAAATTTCGCGTGTTAATGGTGTTGATAGCTTGTTCCGTTATTCATTACAATTTGCTTATGATATTTTCAAACCTCCAAGACCTAACTTACCAAAAGTAATAAAGGATAGTAACTAATATGGCAAAGATTAAACAAAATTATGAATTTGTTGATTCGATCGATGCTTTAAATGAAAAAAAGCAAAAAGTCAAAGTAGTTAATAAATACATTGACTTTACGGGTCGGATTAAGAAACACGTTAGTTGATATTGAAAATTATTAAATCCTCAATCAACAACCGCAAAAACCTTATTTAAAGTAGCAAAAATGTTTTTAGAGTTTATTGTTGTAGCATGAATTGTTATTACAATAACATTCTTCTTAATTAATTCAATTCCTGGTTCAACCACAATTACAGCGGGATTAGATGACGCTGCTAAAGCGGCAGTGGAGCAAAAATATGGATTGAACTTACCTTTAGTTCAAAGGTATTGAATATACTTAGGAAACTTATTAAGAGGGGATTTCGGAATTTCATTGTCAGTTTTCCCTGGAACACAAATTAATGATTTTATATGAGTTAGATTTTTCAAAAGTTTCTTAGTGGGAATTTTCTCAGTTGGATTAACTTTATTAATCGGTATTCCTTTAGGTGTTTATGTAGGTATGAACCCCGATAAATTACCAGATCATTTAGCAACATTAATTGTTTCAATTTTCTCTTCAATTCCATCACTCGTCTTTGCACTTTGATTGTTGCTAATAGGGCGTTCGTTAAATTTACCTTATTTATTTAATGAAAAAGATATAGCAACCTATATTCTTCCCGGACTAGCTTTATCACTAGGATCAATCATTGTGTATATTAAATACATTAGAGTTGAGCTAAATCGTGAATTAAATTCACAGCATGCTAAATTTGCTTATTTAAAAGGGTTAACAAAACGTAGATTCGTTTGAACACATGCTCTTAAACCATCACTTTTCCCAATTGCAACATTTTTCCCAGTAGTTATTTTCGGTTCATTTATTGGTTCACTTTTCATTGAACAAATTTACTTCATAACAGGTTCAGGAGGATTGCTTTTACAAGCAATTACCTCTAAAGATTACAACATCATTTTATTCATGGTAACAATATTCTCATTATTGACCATTCTCTCATATACTTTACGTGATGCTCTTTACCAAATTATTGATCCACGTGTGAGAAAAAGAGGATAGAAAGGATTTTAGATGGCATTATTTAGAAAATCTAAAAAAATTGCAGCTAATAATGAACATGGTGCGCAAATGGCGCCCAACGCATTATTACAACCTTTCAATCATCAAAAATGGGCAATAATTGGAGACATTTTTGAATATTATGAAACATCATCTTTACATAAAAGACAATCACCATTAAAAGAATTTTTCTATCGTTTTAGTCGTTCATTTGCTGGAGTTTTTGGTTTAGTTACTTTATTAATTCTAATTGTTTTAGCAATCATTATTCCTTTCTTCACGGAAGATCCAACAATCATAGATAAAGATAAAAGTTATTACACTTTCTTCACTGAAAATCATATTTTAGGAACTGACTCATTGGGACGGGATTTATGAGCTCGTCTTTGATGAGGATTAAGATATTCATTAGCCTTATCATTTGTTGTTACATTAATTGAAGTTTCAATTGGACTAGCAATTGGAATTGCAATGGGTCATTTTAGAATGTTTGATAAAATCATGACTTTCTTTATTAAAATTATTTCAAACGTTCCATCTATTATTATTTTGATTGTTATTACTATTGTTTTAAAACCAACTTTCTGAGTTATTGTGTTTGCTCTTTCGTTTACTTCATGAACAGGAATTGCAAACCAAATGCGTTCACAAGTTTTACGTGCCAAAAACTTCGAGTGAGTTAATGCTTCGAAAATTTTAGGTACACCAACTTATAAAGTGTTACTAAATTACTTACCAGTTGTTGTACCAATTCTTGTTACTGAAATTGTGTTTGCAATTCCAGGTGTTATTCTTTCAGAAACATCACTTGCATTCATTGGTCTTTCAATACCATCAATTCCAACTTTAGGAAACTTGATTAATGAAGGTTCAAAAGTCTTCTTATCATATCCAAGATATGTATTAGTTCCTTCATTTACACTTGTGTTAGTTACTACCTCAATTCAATTAATGTCAGCTTCTGTACAGGATAGTTTATTAAGACAAAGATAGGAGAGAAAAATGAAAGTTACTCCAATTAAAAAATCTTATAAATTAAAAGATGTTCCAAAAACATCTTTACTTAAAAATTCAACAAAAGCTGAAGACTTAGCGCAAGAAGCTAAAAGAAGAAAAAGAAGAATTAATTTAGAAGCAACACAAGAAACTACAGTAATAAGAAGAAGCGAAACTATTGAAGATGTTGAACAGTTAGTAACTAAATTAATTACTTTAGATCCAAACACTGACAAAGATATTTTAAACATTGTTCCAAGTCAAGAAACATTAGAAAGAGTAAAAACTCAAGAATTTGATTTAAGAGACTTAAATAAAATTAATGAAAGTTCTCAAAATAAAGTATCTAGAGAAACAACAACTATAAAAGAAGCAAAAAGTTCTACAAAACAGGTAGAAAAAGTAAATTATAGAAGTGCGTACTTAGCAGAATTTGAACTAAATGAAACAGATGTTAAGAGTTCAAAAGGATATAGTCAATTATTCGAAAATCCAATTATTTGAAATAATAAAGAAGCACCAAAAGATATTTTCACAGTAAGAAAAGATGAGAAAAAATCTACTTTAAGAGCTTTTAAAGACTTTGGACACAACTTAGTCAATAATTTTAAAAAACTTGGTAAAGGTATTAAATATCTAACCTTATCAAAAGAGAAAAAAACTGAATTAGCAAAAGAAGAATTTGATTTTCAAAAATACATCGATTCAGCAAAAGAAGAAATTGTATTTGGTGAAAAATTAAAAGTAGCTGCAGAAATTGAAGATATTTACTTAACATTTAAAAATCCCGCTAATCCAAAAGAAAAAAATCTTGTTTTAAGAGGTTCATCATTAAAAATTTATGAAGGAAAAGTTCACGCTGTTATTGGTGAATCTGGTTCTGGAAAATCAGTTATTACCTCTTTACTTTATGGATTAACAGGTTCAAACGCAATTATTGAATCCGGAAAAGTGAAACTTTATGGTCTAGAAGTCCAAAATTTCACTCCTTACAATTGAGAAAAATCAAAATTAAGAGGAAGAATAGTTTCTGCTGTTTTCCAAAACCCGATGTCAATTCTTGATCCAACAATGAAAGTTGGAAAACAAATTATGGAAGGAATGTTAATTAACAAAATTGTTAAAAACAAAAAAGAAGCTTATCAAGAAGCTATCAAGTATTTAAAATTAACAAAAATTAACAATCCTGAAAAAGTTATGAAACTTTATCCACATGAACTTTCTGGTGGAATGATTCAACGTATTGCTATTGCGTCTATAGTTTCTTTAAAACCAAAAATTTTGGTTATGGATGAGCCAACTACTGCACTTGATCCAACAGTGCAAGCACTTGTATTAGATGTTATTAGAGAACTACAAGAAACATTCAAAATCGCAATTGTGTTTATTACTCACGATTTAGGTGTAGTTTCATCAATTTCAGATTTTATTAATATTATGTATGCAGGACAAATTGTGGAAAGTGGAACAAAAGAAGAAATTCTTATTCATCCACAGCATCCATATACATGAGGATTAATTGTTTCAATGCCTGATTTTAACAAAAACGAAAGATTGCAAGTGATTAAAGGAGCTGTGCCTTCAAGTTTAAATAAAATTTCAGGTGATGCCTTTGCAGTACGTAATGATTATGCACTTGGTGTGGATTTTGAAGAAGAACCACCGTTCTATCAAATTTCTCCTACCCACTTTGTAAAATCAAATTTATTAAATCCACAAGCTCCTGTTTATAATCCTCCTTTAATTATTCAGAAACTTTGAAATAAATACTATCGTTCTTTAGATATTGCTCACAACAATCAAACAAGCGTAGCTAAAGAAATTTATAATCATTATCAAGATGAAGCAAAGAAACATAATCAAGAAATTTTAAATAAAGTTGAAGGTGAAAAAAATGTCTAAATTCTATTGTGAAAAAGGCAAATTTGGTAAAAAAATTTGTCGTCCTATTTTAGAAGGTACTAACGAAATGTTAGACCCTAAAGACAAAAAAGTGCTAGTAGAAATTAGAAATCTTGATATTGATTATGGTTATGGAACTAAAAAATTCCAAGCAATCAAAGATTTGAATTTAAATATTTATGATGGGGAAGTTTTAGGACTTGTTGGTGAATCTGGTTCTGGAAAATCTACTACAGGTAGAGCCTTAATTGGACTTACACCACATTCATTTGGATATATTAAAATTCTTGATAGAGTTATTCCTAAAAATATAGATAAAACACCTAAATTAACCGGTGCTTATAAAAAAATTGTTGACTTTATGGTTAACAAAGTACAAATGATTTTTCAAGATCCAACGAACTCATTAAATCCATATAAAAATGTTGAAGATGTAGTTGGAGAAGGATTAACTAATTTAAAAAACTCAAAATATATTTATTTGATAAGTAACGATAGCAATTTCTTTATCGCTATTAATGAAAAAATTGAAGCAGCAGGTTTAAAACCAATAGTAGATGATTATTTAGAAGTGGCTAAAGAATTACACAAAAACGTAGAAGTATCATATAAGTTTTATTTTGAAAAAATGTTTGAGATTTTAAAAGAAAAAACAACTCAAAATGCAAAATATAAAGAATTTTTAAACTTATATGAACAAGAGAAAGAACAAAGAATTAAAGATGCTAATTTAAGTGAAAAACAGTGCAAAAAGAAATTGATTGTAAACATCTTAAAACAAGTTGGTTTAGATGAATCAGTATTGGATCGTTATCCATTAGAATTCTCTGGTGGTCAACAACAACGTCTAGGTATTTGTAGAGCTGTTGTATTGCAACCAAAATTATTAATAGCCGATGAACCAATTTCTGCTTTAGACGTTTCTATTCAAGCACAAGTAATTAATATCTTTAATGATTTGAAGGAAAAATATCATTTAACTATTCTCTTTATTGCTCATGATCTACGTATGGTTGAATATATTTCAGATAGAATTGCTGTTATTAACAAAGGGGTTTTACTTGAAGTAGGTCCTGCAGAGGAAATTATTAAAAATCCATATCATCCTTACACAAAAAGTTTATTAGATGCTGTACCTTCAATTGAAAGTAAAAAAGGATCATTACTAGGATATATCTATGATCCAGCAATGCATGAATACGATGAAGAAAATCAACCAAAATGACAAAATGTTGGAAACGAACACTTTGTTTTAGCAACAGATCAAGAATTAAAATTATTCAAAGAACTTCAAAACAAACAATAAAAGCGGAAAACCCGCTTTTTATTATGCTTTTTCAATAGTAATTCCGTCAAAAGAAGTACTTAAATTGTAAATTGCACTTATTTCATTTTTATCTTCAATTCACTTTAAATAAAGTTTTATAGTGCTATTTGTAACAATTTCATAGTCAAAGTATAGTTCGCCTTCACCAATTTGAAAATTGGCAACAATATCTTTAATTAATTTTGGTATTACATTAATATCAAAAACTGGTTTTTCATTTTCTATACGAATATATTTATAGTAATTCTTTTCATTTAAAGTAGGAAAAATGTTGTCAAATGTTTTTAAGCTATCAATTTTAGTTAATTTGTCATCTTTTGTTTTCTTTTGAGAAATCATGGCAAGCGGAATAGTGATGGCGCAAATTGCTCCTATAGCACCTATACTTAAAAAAATTTTTTTACGTTTTTTCATTATGCCTTCCAATTTTCAAAATTAAGCGGATCATTAAAAACTGTAGAAACAAAAATTTCTGATTGTGTTAAATCTACCTTATATTTAAATTCTTTAGAAAAAGAAGATTCTTCAAATTTTCCATGAATTTTTATTTTTCCTATTTCACTGTCTAAAAGGGGCAAAGGAACATTTTGTTGACTATTAACAATAATTTTTAATCAGTCTTTTTTGTTATTTTTGGCACTGTAATTTACTTGCAACAAGAACGAAGACATTAATTCACCTTTGAAAGAATAAGGAATAATATATCCTTTCTCAGTTTCTCTTGATGAAGAACTTAATTTTTGATTTTCATAGTCATATTCATAATAATTATTTAGATAATGTTTTTTTATTAAAGAGTAAATTTCCTCATCTTTTTTGATTTCATGAGTATTTTTAGTTATTTTATAATCTAAATTTGTATCTTCAGTAATTGTGTTGTTTTCAAATGCACTTAGTTCATAAATTCCTTGTCCTTTATGGAAAGGCCAACTTTGATAATAAAACTTATAAAATTTGGCAAATTTTTCAGCATTAATTGAAAAATTTTTTACTTCTGGATGAGGTCACTGAGGAACAGTATATTCATCATTCGCTATTTTGGGATCATGCGTAAATTTTGAATCATAATTAGTTATCAATAAATCTCTTTTGTGTTTAAATTGATCAAAAGGCAATGTTCTAACAACTAACCTATCATTAAATGATTTCATTTTTTGCATGGAATTAGAAATAGAAAAAGTTCATAAATAAGGAATATTGATTTGTGCTAATTCATTCACTTTTTTGTTAATAACTAAAGGATTTAAATCCTTATTTCTTTTTCTAATTTGAAAATAATGAAAAGGAATATCATTCTTAGTATCAATAGTGACTGTAAAATTTTCGAGTTCTTCTAAATTAATGCCTAAAATTTCAGGTCTTAATTTAATAGAGAATAATTTATATTTGTGATCATTCAAATTTACATAATTTTCTAGAGCTAAATTTAAAAATGAACCATCATAAATATCTTCGTAAATAGCATTTTTATAGAGATTTTCGTCAATATATTTATTATTTATAGACAGATTTATATTTTTAACATCTTTAAGTTCAGATTCTTCGACTAATATTGAAACATTGGCAAAAAAGTTATTTGTTTCATACATTTTGTGAAATGTAATAAAAGTATGCGGATTTATAAATTTATTAGATGAACTATTTATATTTTTAGAACGATTTCCTTTAGATAAAAATCATTCATATTTTTCTAGAGTACCTTGTTTATAGATGTTTTTAGCAACAACAGCAGGATTATTTATTGCTGTGGTGTTATTGGTTAAGATAAAAATAAAGAAACTCCTCTACTGCATTATTTTTGTATTTATAATAAGTTGCCTTAGAAAATAAATCATCCATTCACCTTTTGTCTCCATATTTATTCAAGAAATCTTTTTCAATAATTAATTTACTATGTTTTGATAGTAATGCTAATGTTTTCTTTAGCTTATTTACTGGTTTTAGTCCTGCGGATATAATATTGTTTTGATTATGACTAGCCAATTGAAAGTTTTTATCATTTAATTTTTCAATATTACATATGTATTGAACGGTTTTATATTTTTCTTTACTTGACATATTAGAAAAGTAATTTAATTTCATTTAATCTCCTTTCATATAATATGTATTGTTTAATTCAAAGAGAAAGGGAAAAGTGGAAAAAAATGAGAAAAATAAAAGAATAAACAAGTGTTTATTCTAATATTCGATAATTTGTTTTCACTTTAATGGTCAAGATGAAGGGGTTTTTTCGCTTTTCTTTATCATGATAATATAAGATTTTTGGTCTAATACATTAGTGTAATCATGAACTATAATATCTTTTTGTTTATTAGGAAAAGACTTCAAAAATTCATTTAATTCTTGTTGATAATTTTGTCCTTTAAGAAGATAAAAATAACCTTCATTTTTTAACAAATGATGAGCCATAAGATACATATTTTTAATTGATGATACAGCTCTTGCTGTTACAAAATCAAAAGTATTGGCTCATTTTCTAGTTTCTTCAGCTCTTAAATTTAGTATTTCAACTTTCAAATTGAGATTAGATGCAACATTATTTAAAAAGTTGCATCTTTTTGTTTGACTCTCCATAATAGTTAAATCAATTTGTTCTGTATTTGTTATTAAAAAAGGTAAAGAAGGAAAGCCTGCACCAGCTCCTATGTCAAGAAGTTTAATTGTTTTATTAGGATTCAAAAATTTATTTTTAAGGTAATTAAAAGCAAGAAGAGAATCTTCAATTCCCTCTTTTTTAATTGTTTCTAAAGTTTTAAAGCCAGTTATATTCATAACTTGATTCTTTTCATGAATTAACTCGGCATATTTATCTAGTTTATTAATTACTTCTGATTTCATCAGCAAATTGTTGATAAAGTTTTGAAATTGAATCACCTTCAATATGACATTTAATAACGCCAGAAAGGAAATTATCTAGACTAACGATATGAAGTTTACTAAATTTGTTTGCAAGCTCAGAGTTATCAATTGAATCGGTAACAATAACTTTTTCAACATTAGGATTATTTTCAAACATTTCAAATCCTTTAGTAAATAAACCGTGTGTAGCAGCAACAACAATTTTTTTTGCACCATTAGCTTTTAAAGTGTCTACCGCTTTTAAAATAGTTCCACCAGTATCAATAATGTCGTCAATAATAACAGCGTTTTCATTTTGGACGTTACCAATAAGTCCCATTACTTCTGTTTGATTAGTACCAACTCTACGCTTATCAATAATACTAATCTTCAATGTTTCAGAAATTAATTCAGCTAATTTACGAGCTCTTACTGTACCACCGTGATCAGGTGAAACAACTGTAAAATCATCTTTAGATGCCTTAATAGCTTTCGCTAAAGTATATGATCCACGTAAATCGTCAATAGGAATGTTGAAAAATCCTTGAATAGCTGGGTTATGTAAATCAACAGCAACAATTTTAGAAGCGCCCGCTGTTTGAATTAAATCTGCAATTAATTTTGCTCCAATAGGTTGTCTTCCATTTTCTTTACGATCTTGTCTTGCATACCCATAGTATGTTAAAACAATGTTTATGGATTTAGCGCTAGCTCTTTTTAAAGAATCTATAAAAAGCAAAAGTTCCATTACATTTTGATTTACTGGTCTTGAAGTGCTTGCAACAACATAAACATCTTGGCCTCTAACTTTATCATCACTAACAAGCATTGTTTCACCATCAGCGAATGTAGTTTTAGTAATGTGTGAAAGTTTGATATTTAGTTTTTTAGAAATTTTTTCTGCTAATGGAATGCAGTTAGGCATTCCAAACAAAATAACATTTTTTGAATTCATATTTCTCCTAATAATTAATGGTTTAATTATATTATTTTTTTACTTTTTTAACTTTAAAAAAGTCCTCTAGAAAACAAAAGAAAAAACTTAGCAATTATTTGCTAAGTTCAACAATGCTAAAATTACCAGCAACTAAATCTACAAGGTATTTTTTTTCAGAAACTAATGAACCTTCAATGATTTGATGGGCTAAAAGATATTCTAAATTATTTTGAATATATCTTTTAATTGGACGGGCACCAAAATTTTGATCATAGGCCTTTTTAGAAATGAAAGAAATAACTTTTTGAGAGAATTCTAAGTCAATATTTTTTGATTCATTAACTCTTTTAGCAAGTTTATTTAATTCTAATTTGGTAATTTCTTCGATTGCTTTATTTTCTAATGGTAAGAATTTGACAATTTCATCAATTCGATTAAGAAATTCTGGTGTTAAATGTTTTAATAAAACATCTCTAATTTTATTATCGTTTTTTCCGTCAATAATAGTACTTGCAGCTAAATTGGAAGTCATAATAATTATTAAATTTCGACAATTAATCAATCTACCTTTTGAATCGTGAATAGCACCATTATCCAAAATTTGTAACAATATATTTAAAACATCTTTATGAGCTTTTTCAATTTCGTCCAATAATAAAATGCTATAAGGATTTTTTCTAATTCTATCAGTTAATGAATTAGATGCATCATAACCAATATATCCTGGAGGAGCACCAATTATTTTAGAAACAGAATGTTTTTCCATATACTCAGACATGTCTAAGCGAATAATTTGTTTTTCATCATCAAAAAGTGAATAAGCTAATGATCTAGCAAGTTCTGTTTTTCCAACTCCTGTAGGTCCGATAAATAAGAAAGAAGAAAGAGGACGATTTGGGTCATTAATATCTGCTTTTGATCTTAAAATAGATTGACTTACAATTCGTATAGCTTCCTCTTGACCTTTAATCTTATTAGATAGTTCTGCTTCAAGATTTAATAATTTTTCTTTTTCTGCCTCAAGAAGCTTGTTTACAGGTATATTGGTTCATTTGGAAACAATTTGTGCAATTTCTTCAGGAGTAACGCTATCTTTAATTAAAGAATTTTTTTGACTGTTTAATTCTTCCTCTTTAAGTTGAATTTCTTTTTCTAATTTTGGTATTTCGACATACATTATTTTTGAGGCTCTTTCAAAATTACTTTCACTTTGCGCTAGCGAAAAAGCATGTTGTAGATTATCTAAATTACTTCTAAGTTGTGATAAGTAATTTAATCTTTGTTTTTCATTGTCTCAACGATTTTGTAAAGAAGAAACTTTATTTTCTAAATTTTTGATTTCATCATTTAAGATACTAATTCTTTCAGAATGTTTATTTTTACTCTCATTGCTTAAAGCAATTTTTTCCATTTGAAGCTTTGCAATAGCTTGTTTTGCTTTTTCTAATTCTTCAGGTTGGAAATTAATTTCCGTTTTGATAGTTGCTGCGGCTTCATCTACTAAATCAATAGCTTTATCTGGAAGAAAACGATCAGAAATATATCTTGCACTCAATTTAGCAGCAGCAATTAAAGCGTTATCTTGAATTTTTACATTGTGAAAATTTTCAAAACGATCTTTAATACCTCTTAATATGGTTATTGTGTCATTAACAGAAGGCTCAAAAACATCAATTTTTTGCATACGTCTTTCAAGCGCAGCATCTTTTTCAATATATTTTCTATATTCGTCGAAAGTTGTTGCACCAATTAAGTGTAATTTACCACGAGCCATTAGTGGTTTGATAATATTAGCAGCATCCATACCACCGTCAGCATTTTTACCGGTTCCAACTAACATATGAATTTCATCAATAAAAACAATAATTTCGCCGTTAGATTCTTCAATTCTTTTTAAAACTTCTTTTATTCTTTGTTCAAATTGTCCTTGATATGAAGCTCCAGCAATCATGCTTGCTAAATCAAGTTCAACAACATCTTTATTTTTTAAATTTTCAGGAACTTGCCCCTCGATGATTTTTCGAGCAAGACCTTCAACTATAGCAGTTTTACCAACTCCAGGTTCACCCACTAAAACAGGATTATTTTTAGTTTTTCTACTTAAAATTCTAATCATACGGCGAATTTCATCATCACGATTAATTACTGGATCTAGTTCATTTCTTGCAGCTAAATCTGTTAAATTTCTTCCATATTTTTTTAAAACGTCTTCTTTATTGCTATTTTTATTTCCGTTTAAATTAAAAAGTTCATCTAAGTTATTAAAATCCATAAAACCTCCTTGAAAATTTATATAGTTAATTTTAGCACTTTAATAGTTAGACTGCTAAAAAATAATTTGATTTTTCGCCTTTTAATTATTAATTGATAAAATAACTTGCATGAGATTAAGATTTGATAAAACAGCTGAAGAAAAAATTATTAATTCTTCTTTTTATGTTTCGAAAGATAATTATCCTATTCTTTTAAATGAAAATACAATTATAGAAATAGGAATGGGAAAAGGTGAAATGATTGTCGAATTAGCGAAAGCTAATCCAGAAATAATTTTTTATGGTTTAGAAAAATATCCAACAGTTGCCTATAAAGCTGTAAAAAAGGCCCAGGAATACAATTTATCTAACTTTAAATTAATTATTGATGATGCTACAAATTTGAATGAAATTTTTACTGGCAAAACTAATACAATTTGATTGACTTTTAGTGATCCATGACCTAAAGCAAGACACGAAAAAAGAAGATTAACTTATAAAACTTATTTGAATTTGTACAAAGAAATTTTAAGTGACGCTGGATTGCTAAAATTTAAAAGTGACAATGATAAACTTTATGAATTTTCTTTAGAGAGTTTTAAGGAAAATAATTGAGATTTAGTTGATTATGGAAATGATTTACATTCAAGTAAGTGAAATAAAGAAAATATAATGACGGGTTATGAGAAAAAATGAAGTTCTTTAGGAAAAAATATAAATTTTATTTTTGCTAAAATAAAAAAATCACATAATTAATTTTTTTTATTCATAAAATACTATAATATAGGCATAAAATAAAAAATTAATAAGAAAATAAATAATCTTAGAAAGGTCAAAATGACAAAAAAAGAATTCGTTGCTGAAGTAGCAAGACAATTAGAAGTTCCAGTTAGAGTAGCTGACAAATATTTTGATGCTTTTCTTTTCGTTTTGAAAGAACAATTAATCGCCGAAGATAAAGTTCAGTTATCACAATTAGGAACATTTGAAACCAAAATTAGAAGAGGACGTGATACAGTTAATCCTTTTAATAAAGAAGAAATCCACGTTCCAGAAAAACGTGTTGTTAAATTCACACCTTCAAAATATTTAAGAGAAATTGTTAACTTCTAATTTAAAAAAGGTAAAAAATCAATAATACCAGGGAAAAGTAGGGTAAGTTTAATTCCTACTTTTTTAATATTTTTATAGTGTAGAGATGATGCATTTAATTTTTCAAAATCCTTAAAGAAAAGTAAATAAAATTCATTAAAAAGACTATAAAAAAGGATAAAAAATACAATTCCTCCTTGTTTATCTATCTTTTTTAAATAATCAATTTGATGTGTCTTGAGATTAGATTTATCAATGATTTTATCTTCTGTAGTTTTTGCTTCAAACGCAATGAATTTGCCTTTAAAACACCCAATATAATCAACAGTGCTTTTTGAATATAAAAAACCATTTTTGATTTTTCCATTTTCAATTCCACTAAATTTAATTGGAACAATTTGTTTTTTAATATATGCTAAATCATTTACCGAATAATAATCAATTGTTTTGTTGATGATATTTTCTAAAAGCATTCCTCTATTTTTATTCATATTTTTTCTATTGAAAAAAAGATGAATTATGTGAAAAAAATATTTTTTGATAAAAAAAGCATATTTTTCCATTACATTAATATAAATATTATAATATTAGTCATAATATGAATATAGGTGTTGATTTGGTAAAAATTGAGCGATTTAAAAATAAAGATTTAAATTTTGCAAAAAGATTTTTAAGTAGCAAGGAATTAAATTACTTTGAAAATAAAACTTTAAAAATGGATACACAAACATTGGCTTCAATTTGGGCAATAAAAGAAGCTATTTTTAAAGCAGATAATAGTTATTTCAACTTTTCAAAAATTGAATTAACAAGAGAAAATAATCAATGATTACACCAAGAATTTGACATAAGCCTTTCACATGAAGGAGATTATGTTACAGCTATTGCACTAAAAAAGAGATAGGAGATAATATGAACTTTAATGCAAAGATGATTTTCAGTTGACCAGTTGCACTTTGATATGCTTTTAGAATGAGATCATATGCGAGAAAATACAACAAATATCCTGAACAATATACAATTCAGCAAAGAAATGATTGACTTCTAAAAAGAGCAAAATTTATTTTATGATTATTCAACGTTAAAGTCGAAGTAGAAGGATATGATGATTTACCTAAGGGACCGGTAATTTTAGCTCCAAATCACAAATCATTACTTGATTCAGTAATCATGTTAGTTGCTTTACAAAAACAAACCGGTGATGCTTCAGTAATGAATAAAGTTCCAACTTTTTTAGCTAAAAAAGAATTAGAAAATAAAAAACTAGTTAAAGCATCAATTGATTTATTAGATTCATTTTTAATTGACAGAGAAAACTTTAGACAAGCTTTTGATACTTTAAACAAATTTGGAACCTTTGTTAAAGAACAAAGAAGATATGGAATTATTTTTCCAGAGGGTACCAGAGTTAAAGGGCCTGAATTAGGAGAATTTAAAGCAGGAGCATTCAAAGTGGCATCTAGCCAATATTTACCTGTGGTTCCTGTTGCAATTTTAAATTCAGAAGATGCACTAAATAGAACACGAAAAGAAAAATTGCATGTTAAAGTTCAGTTTTTAAATCCAATTAAAGCTGGTTCAGTTATTGCTATGGAAACAAATGCTTTATCTGAAAGAGTTAAAAAATCTATTCAAGGGGCTTTAAACAATGGCAAAAACTAGTGCATATGAAACCAAAGATAAAAAATATGACATAAAACTAGAAAATTTCGACGGACCATTAGATTTATTACTTGCTTTAGTGCAAGATAAAAATATGGACATTATGGCAGTTGATGTTGCGGAATTGGCGAGCGAATACTTAAGAATTATTGAAACTTTGCAAGAAAACGAAATTGATGTAGCCGGTGATTATTTAGTTATGGCAGCAACATTGTTGGCCTTAAAAACTAAAATGTTGCTTTATACACCTGAAGAAAAACCTGAAATTGAAGAAGATAAAAGAGAAATTTTAAGAAGATTGTATGAGTATCAGCAATTTAAAGAAGTTTCAAAAGCATTAAGAGAACAAGAAGGATTAAGAAAAGAAATTTTTATTAAAAAACCAAGTGATATTGAAGAGTTTTTAATTGAAGATGATAAAAATTCTTTAGAAGGTCATTCTAATCCTTTAAAACTTATTACTACTCTAAGAAGAATGTTTGAAAGGTCTTTTGCAAATCAATTGAGAAAAACTAAATTACAACATTTTAACGTAACTCCAAAAGATCAAATTCCTTTCATTTTAAATCTTTTTGACGAACATGAAGTTGTAACTTTTGAAATGATTTTTACACAACCTTCTTTAAATCACTTTGTAATTACTTTAATGGCTATTTTAGATTTAGCAAGAAGACAAGTAATTGTTTTAAAACAAGATGAACAATTTGGCGAAATAACCTTTGAAAGAGGTCCAGAATATGAAAAATAATATTTTAGAAGCTTTACTTTATATTCAAGGAGACGAAGGACTTACACTTGAACAAGTGCAAGAAATTTTTAACTTAAAAACTAAAGCAGAAGCTAAAAAAGTAATGAACGATTTCACTAGGTACTACAATGACAAAGACGGTGCTTTAAAAGTAGTTAATTTTAATGAGGTTTATAAATTAGCAACAAGAGAAACATACAAAGAATACATTACCAAAATGGTGCAAGTTGTTAAAAAACACCGTTTATCGAATGCAGCTATTGAAGTTGCGGGAATTGTTGCTTATAAACAACCAGTCACTCGTTCAATGATTAATAATATTCGTGGGGTAGCTAGTGAGCAAGTTTTAAATACTTTACTAGTTAAAGGTGTAGTGGAAGAAGTTGGAGTTAGTCCAACTCCTGGTCATCCTGTTTTATATGGAATTACAAATAAATTCTATGATTATTTCAAAATTAAATCATTAGCAGAATTACCAAAACTAACTGAATTCAACTTTATTGATGGAGTTGAAAATGAAAATGATGATTTTAGCTTATTTGATAGTCAAAGAGGAGAATAAAACAAATAGAGGGTGTACTAGTTAGTACACCTTTATTGTTTAGGTAAAGATGAAAAAAAATAATTGAAAAAGTTATGTTATTAAAGAAAACAATGAAGGAAAAAAGTTATTTTCTTTTCTTAAAGAACTATTTGAAAATCATCCTTTAGCATTTATTTATAAGCTTCTTCGTCAAAAAGATGTTAAAGTCAATGGAGTTAGAACCAAAGATGAAAAATATAAACTTCTTCAAGGAGATGTTGTAGAAGTTTTTTATGCAAAGGAACTTTCCAAAACCAAAGAATTTGACAACAAAGATATTCAAATAAATTTTCAAATTATTTACGAAGATTCAAACATTTTATTAGTTAATAAACCAACAAAAGTTTCTGTTCATTCTGAATTTAATTGTCTTGATCATCAAGTTCTAAAATATTTATCTTACAAACATAATTTAAATGAATTCAGACCTAGTCATGTTGGAAGATTAGATAAAGAAACTAGTGGAATAATGATTTATGCAAAAAATCACTATACCTTAGTTCAATTGAACTCAAACACAAGCAAATTTGACAAAATATATGCTTTTAAGTCAGATTACAATGGCAATGATCAAGAAATTTTTTTAAATGCAGAAAAAAATTCAAAGGGATATTTGAATAATACAACAAATAAAACTAATTTAGCTTATTCACAGGCACATACAAAAATTTATCAGAAAAATAATATTTGATTTGCACAAATTTTTACTGGCAAAAAACATCAAATTAGATTATCTTTAAAAAGTTTAAACTTTCCAATTTGAGGAGATAAAAAATATGGTGGCAAAAAAGCCGACAGATTATATTTACACTGTAAAACCATAAAATTTAAAGAATTAGAAGGCAAATTGAATTACTTAAACAATAAAGAATTTACAACACCAATACCATGAGAAAGGAAATAAAATGAATAAAATTAATAAAGATTCTTTAAAATCCATAGTTTCTTCTATTATGCTAGAACCTAAAGAGGAAGTATTAGATGGAATTTTAAAAGAATGAAACGTTATTGAAGAAAATTTAAAACTTTTAGATAAGTTAAATTTGGAAAATATAGAACCAATGACACATATTGGCCAAAACAAATTAGTTGATTTTTTTAGAGAAGACGTTGTTGATATGTCTTTTGCTATTTCAAAAGAAAGCGCACTAAAAAATGCCAAAGAAAGCGACTCAAATTATATTGTTACTAAAAAGGTGGTGAAATAATGAAGGTTTTAGGAAACTTTGAAAAAGCGCTTTACGAATTAAGTAATGATAAAAATAATGCTGTTACACAACTATTTCCTTTTGAAAAATCTAGAAATATTAATGGATTATTAAATAATGCAATTTTCACAATCAAAGATAATTACGCAACGGATTGTGCATATACAAGCGCATCAAGTAGAATTCTAAACAATTTTCAAGCATCATACAATGCAACAGTAATTGACAAACTTTTAAATGCAGGAGCAATAAGAATTGCAAGGGTCAACTGTGATGAATTAGCTTTGGGAGGAACTGGAACATTTAGTGTCAATGGATTAATTAGAAATCCACTAGATAGTGAGAGATTAGCAGGGGGATCATCTTCAGGATCTATTGCAACATTAACTGAAAATATTTCATTTGCACTCGGGTCTGATACAGGAGATAGTGTAAGATTACCTGCTAGTTACTGTGGAAAAGTTGGTTTCAAGCCCTCTTATGGTGCAATAAGCAGATATGGATTGTTTGCTTATGCTTCGTCATTAGACACAGTTGCTTATTTCACACATAATGTTAATGATGCTGTTCAAATTTCCCAAATAGCCTATGGACAAGATGAAAAAGACTTTACATCTCAAAATGTAAAAATAGATAATGTGAAAAAAACAAAACCAACAAAAATAGGTGTTTTAAATGTTTCAAAATTGAATTTAATTGTTAAAAAAGAATTTGATAAATTTATTGAATTATTAAGAAGTCAAAATATAGAAATTGAAGTTATTGAACCAGACAAAAACATTTTAAATGCGATCAAACCAGTTTACGACATTATTTCATATTCAGAGGCATCTTCAAATTTATCTAATTTAAATGGAATAGCCTTTGGAAATAGACAAGATGGAGATTCTTGAGAAGAAATTATGATAAATACAAGATCTAATGGTTTTGGTAACATGGTTCAGAGAAGATTAACATTAGGAAGTTTCTTTTTACATTCTGAAAATCAAAAGGAATTATTTATTAAAGCTCAAAAAGCTAGAAGAGTGATTTCAAACTATTTAAATAGTTTACATGATAAATATGATTTTATTACTTTTCCAGCATATGCGGATGTAGCTCCTTACATTGAAAAAGAGAATGTAAATTATGGATATATGGAATATATTCTAACAGGTTCTAATTTAACAGGTAATCCATCCTTAACTATACCATTTATCAAAATAAACAATTTGCCTGTTAACTTAGCTTTAGATGCAAAAATTTATCAAGATGAAAAATTGTTATCTTATGCGTTATGAATTGAAGAGTTAATTGAAAATAACTTCAAAGGAGAAGAAAATGAATAATTTTGAAGTAATTATCGGAATTGAAATTCATTTAGAATTAAGAACTAAAACAAAAATGTTTTCTCCTGCAGCAAATGATTTTAATGCTTTACCTAATTCAAGTATTAATCAAATTGATTTAGGTTACCCTGGAACATTGCCGCTTTTAAATAAAGAAGCAGTTGTAAGCGGAATTAAATTAGCAAAAGCATTGAAGATGACAATTGATCAAGAAATGCACTTTGATCGTAAAAATTACTACTACACAGATTTGCCAAAAGGATTTCAAATTACTCAGTTTTATAGACCTATTGGTTCAAATGGTGTTTTAAAAATAAAAACTTCTCAAGGTGAAAAAGATATATCAATTGAAAGAATTCATTTAGAAGAAGATACAGCAAGGCAATATCATGAAAATGGTGAAACGAAACTTGATTATAATCGTGCTGGTGTTCCATTAATAGAAATTGTAACTAGACCAGTTTTAAGATCGAGTGAGGAAGCTGTTGCATATGTTGATATGATTAGAAAAACAGCTTTGTCTTTAGGAATTTCTGATGCTAAAATGGAAAATGGTTCATTAAGGGCCGATGTAAATATTTCCCTAAGGCCATATGGATATAATGGTTTTGGAACCAAAGTGGAAATTAAAAATATGAATACTTTTTCAAATATGAAAGCAGCAATTGATTTTGAAATTGCTTTGCAGAGTAAAAAAATATTGATGAATGAACCTATATTGCAACAAACCAAAAGGTTTGATGAAAATCTTAAAGAAAATGTTGTGATGAGAACAAAAACAGGTGAAGTTGATTATAAATATTTTCCAGAGCCAAATATTCCTATTATTGAAATAAGTAATGAATTTATAAATAATATAAAATTGAATGAATTACCTTGAGAAAAAGAAGAAAGATATATACAAAACGGAATTAATCCTATTTATGTCAATAGTTTAATTAATAATATCGATTTAGCAAATTTCTTTGATTCTATTAATTACAATGATAAAGAAAAATTATCGAAATTATTTTTTGCAGAAGTTGTTTCATTAGCAAATGCAAAAGGTGTTGAAGTAATTGATTTAGGTATTAGAAAAGAACATTTAGATCAAGCTTTAACATTTTTGGATCAAGAAGTTATTTCAGGAAAATCATTCAAAAAATTAATTACATTATTACCTAATTATTCAAATAATGAAATTAATGCATTAATAGAAGAACATAATTTAAAACAAATAAGTGATATAAATCTGATAAATTCATGAATTGAAGAAGCAATTAAAGAAAATCAAAATTCAATCAATGAATATACAAATAGACCAGAAAGAGTAATTAAACTTATTTTAGGTTATATAATGAAAATTTCTGGTGGGCAAGTTAATCCAAATATAACTAACAAATTAGTAGTTGAAAAATTAGATGAATTATTTAGTTAATAAAAAAACACAGAAAAATGGTTAAAATTCTGTGTTTTTTATTTATTATAAATGTCTATAAAAAAGATTTATTGGATAAACATAGTTAATAAAAACATTAAAAATAAAGTAAATAATAATCCATCAAATCTATCTAAAAATCCACCATGTCCTACAAAAATTTTAGAGTAATCTTTAATTCCATTCATTCTTTTAATTAGTGAGAAATATAGATCGCCTATAGCAGCAATAAAAGGGGCTGCAATAACAAAGAGAACTTGAATAACATATTTAATAATTTGATTTTGTGTTTGAAATAAATTAAAACCAAAAGTTAGTCCAGCAGTAGCAATCATTGCTCCACCAACTCCAACAATAAAACCTTCTCATGTTTTTTTAGGTGAAATTATAGGAGCTAGTGGCACTTTAATAAATTTTTTTCCAAAATATTTTCCACCAAAAAAACCAAATGTATCATGAATAACTGGAATAAGTAAAGCTGTCAATCAATATTGATATTTAAATGTTATATAAAGATTCAATGTTTTAATAGCCATTGACATTATGTAAAGAGTGACAAAAATAAATAATGCTCTTCATAGTCTATCTTTTAATGTGATTTGAGTTTTTGTTAAGTATTCTAAGGCAAAAAAAGATAAAGAAACAAAGACTAAAATAATTGGTGTGTAAAAATCTCTAGCAAAAATCTGAATAAAACTATAAATAACTGAATTCTGCGTTTGATTATTTAATTTTGAAAAATTTTGCAAACTATTTATAGAATCATTTGAGTTACCAATTGAATTTAAAGACTTAAAGGATTCCAAAGGAAAAATAACTATAACAGAAGTTATGATTGCAAACAAAAGAGCAAAATATCATTTCATTCTATGGGCTTTAAAAAGTTCAAAAAATGCCACAGACATTAATAAATAAGTAACAATAAATGAAACTATTCTAGCACTACTTTCTTTAGGAGAAAATAAAGAAACAGGAATTAAAAAAGCAAGTCCCAAAAGCGCAAGAATAATTGCGGGAATAATTCTTTCTTTAAGTAATTTCATGTTAATGATTATACTTAAAAATGTTTTTTTTGCTTTTAAAAGTGATTTTTAGGCCAAAAGTACTATTAATTAATGCAGAAAATTTCACTTTTAATGTAATATATTACATAATATATTTATATTAAATATAATTAAATTAACATTTAGACATTATCGAGGTAGTTGTGAAATATAAGAGAATTTTAATCAAACTTTCCGGTGAAGGACTAGTAAATAAAGAAAAAAGGCTTGCAATTGATTATGATATTGTTGAAAAAATTGCATTGCAATTAAAAGAAATCATTAAATTAGGTATTCAAGTTAGCGTTGTAATTGGTGGTGGTAATTTTTGAAGAGGAGCAAGTGCTGAAAAGAATGGAATCCCAAGAAATAGGGCTGATTATATTGGAATGTTAGCTACTATTATGAACGGATTAGCCCTAAAAAGTGGGTTTGAAAAAGTGGGTTTAAAAGCAAGAGTTCAATCATCAATTTCAATTGATCAAAAAGTTGCTGAAAATTACATTAACGAAAAAACAATCAAATATCTTGAAGAGGGAGAAATTGTTATTTTTGTAGGTGGTACAGGAAGACCATACTTTACAACTGATACTGCTGCAACACTTTTTGCATCAGAAATTAAAGCAGAAGTAATTTTAATGGGCAAAAATGGTGTTGAAGGAATTTATGACAAAGATCCTAAGAGCAACCCTGATGCAAAAAGATATGAAACAATAACTTATGATGAAATTTTAGATAAAAAACTTCAAGTTATGGATTTAACTGCTACAAGCATGGCTAGAGACAATAACATTAATTTAATTGTATTTAACATTTTAGAACCAGATGCAATTTTAAAAGCTTTAAACGGCGAAATTAAACACACAGAGGTAACAAAATAATGGAATTAGATTTATATTTAACTCAATTTATGGAAGAAGCAGAAAAGGCTGTAAATCATTATGCTTTTGAACTTTCAAAAATTTCAACAGGGCGTGCAAATCCACAAATTATTAAAGGTGTAAAAATTAATTATTATGAAACAATGACACCACTTGATGAATTAGCTAACATCTCAGTACCTGAAGCACAACAATTATTGATTAAACCATTTGATGTGTCTTCAACTAAAGAAATTGCCAAAGCAATTTTAGCTGAAAATTTAGGTGTTTCAGTAGCTGATGAAGGTAATCAAGTAAGATTAACCTTTCCTGCTCTAACAACTGAACGTCGTAAAGAGATGGTTAAAAATTTAAGTAAATATACAGAACAAGCTAAAGTTGGAATAAGAAATGCACGTCAAAATGTAAACAAACACATTAAAGCGGATGAAGAATTATCTGAAGACGAACAAAAAAGATATTTAGATGAAATTCAAAAACATACTGATGAAAGAATTTCACATATCGATCAAATGACAAAAGTAAAAGAAAAAGAATTATTAGCAGTTTAGAAAAATAATAAGCATAATTTGCTTATTATTTTTTATAATTGAGATACTTAATGCAAAGAAGGGAGATCTATGTTTAATCAGTGAGAAGATTCTAAATTATTTTCTAGATGATCAATTAGAAAAATTACCTTCATAGGCATTTTAATTGCTATTTCTGTTGTGTTTTTAGTAATTTTAGCTACTTTAGTACCAATTGCAAGCATTCCTTCTTACAAAATTAGTGTAATTGGATTACCTGTAAAAATTACCGGATTCATATTTGGCCCAATAGTTGGGGGAATTGTTGGATTAATAAGTGACTTACTTGCTTTTTTATTCGTACCCAATATTTATAATCCTCTTTATACTCTAGCAACAATGGTAGATGGAATAATTGCTGGAATTATTGGTTGATTATTTTTAAAAGTTTTTAAATACTATTTTGGCGGAAGATTCAGAGATTCTGTTTATGAGCTTAAAATAGTTAAATTAGAAAAAAAATTGATTGAAGCAAAAATAAACAATTGAAGTGAAGAAAAAATTGCAAAACTTGAAAACAAAATAATTTATTTTAATGAAAACCGAAAAAAAATAAGAGTTTTGGGAACAAAAAATATTTTATTAAACTTTTATGCTGTGATTTCAACATTAATTCTGATGACAATTATTTTCTTTGTTATTTGACTAATAGGATGAAAAACATCACAAGCAACAATTGATAAAGGAATTATTAAAAGTAAAATAGGTTTATTAACCTTGATGGTTTCAGGTTATAGTGTGATGATTGTGTTTATTTGAATTGCTAGATTTAAAATGAAAAATAAACACTTTTTAGTAATTGTACCGATTGTTATTTTTTCAGCTTTAATTGAATTAATTAATATACCACTTTTATCTTTTGCAGATGCAACAAGTCTTTCAAACGATGGACAATCAATTTTTGTTTATGTTTTCCAACATACCTTATTTAGTCCCATAAAAATTTGATTTAACATGTTTGTAATTTTCTTTACCTACAATATTATCAATCCTTTAGTAAACAAAAATAATGGAATAATGTATTAAATTATGACAACAACTCAAATTATTTTTTTTGTTTTGTCTATACTTGGATTTGTTTTAATCTCATCTTTTTTGTTTTTTACTGTTATAACAATTAGAGCACATTCAAAACCATTCTGAGTTAAACAAAATTTATTAGCAGCACTAGCGGCTCAAATTTTAAATATATTTCTATTTGGATTAACTATTCCGGCATTCATTACTATAGTAATACCGTTTTTTGATAGTTATGATAATGATATTTTACTAGGAACAGGAATAGCCTCTTTGATGATTTTTATTTTTGTTGGAATGATAGCAATTTCATTTTTAGGGCATTTTTTATACTTTTTATTTAATTACATCTTTGCTGATAAAAAAACATTTTTAAGACTAAAAAATATAGATAAAGAAAAAATAAAAAACAAAAATCCTGAAGAAATAAAATTTCATACCTTAAGATTTTATGCTGCTTTTAATAAGACTAAATTAAATCCAATTGGAAATTTAGATTTAGAAAGTTCTTTAAATAAATTAAAATTTTTAAGTAGATTTCATAAAGAATTTTTCATAATTCTTTGAGCAACTTATCTTGCACATAATAAATGATTTAACACTATAGAAAATAAAGAAGAACTAAAATTAAGCTGCGAAGAAAAATTTTATTTTTCTTTAAAAGCAGCAATTAATTTTCTTGAAAAAGAAAAACAATATAACATTAAAAATTTTTTGAAATATATTGAGAAAAAATAACTTGATAAAAGTTATTTTTTATTTTCAAAAAATAAAAAATAGCCCAAAATGAGCTATTTAGTAAATGCTGAGGCTAATTATGCTTGAGCTTTAGCTTTTTGTTCGTTAACAAATTTGTCTAAACGAGATGACTTTCTAGCACCTTTATTTGGGTGGAAAGTACCTTTTTGAACAGCAGTAGCAATCATTGAATGAGCTTTTGCAACTAATTCATTTGCATTAGCGTCATTAGCTAAAACTGCTTCTCTTGCAGCTCTAATTGCTTTACGAACACGAGTTTTCATAGCATTGTTACGAAGTCTGAATTCTTCCATTTTAGCAATGCTTCTAACTTTAGATTTAATATTTGCCATTTTAGCCTCCCTTTTTCTTAAATTGGTTAATCAATAGTGATTAACGTGAAAAATCTTTTTAATTATACATAAAAAGAAATATTCCAAAATATATTTTTTATCTGTGCTATACTTACTATAGCGTGTTTAATATTTTCACGAGTTGCAGTCATGCAACTCTTTGTTATTTTTAAGGGGAAAAATGAATTGAAAAGAAATTTTGCAGAAAGAATTTGGAAACGATGTTTTTGATGCAAAGATTGAAAAAGAAGACGGAATTACTTTTTTATTTGTTACTTCAAGCTATTCTGACATGAATCAAGTTGAAGAATTAGCGAAAAAGATTTCTGATTTTTTGGATTTAAATTATGAGAATAAAATGAATTTTGATTCACTTTCAGTGCAATCAAAAGGAGTTAAATTGGTCTATGAAATAGATGAATTAGGTGAATTAATTAATAAATTTATTGAGGTAAATTTAATTAAAAATTTAAATAAACAAGAAAAATTTATTGGTAAATTACTTGAGGTGAATGAAGATTCAATTTTAGTTGAGTGAAATGCTAAAGGTCAATTTAGAAAACAAGTAATTGAAAAAACAAATATTAAAAAAGTTGAAAAACATATCAAATTTTAGGAGAAATTATGTCAAAAATTAAAAGCCCAACCAATGATAAAGATTACTCAAAACTTTTATATAAATCAATCAAACTTTATAGTGAAACAACAAAATTGCCATTAGAAAAAATGATTGAAATCTTTAATGAAGAAACAACTAAAATCATTAATAAAAAAATTGATCCTGATGCTGTAATTCTTTTTGAAGTAGATGAAAAAAAGGAAATGGTGAACAGCTACAATGCTAACTGTTTAGTTGTTGAAGATGAGGAATTTGAAAATTTAGATGATGCTAGTTTTGCCTTGTTTAATATTTCATTAACAGATGCTAAAAAAAATAATAAAAATGTGCAAGTTGGAGATTGAGTAAAAACAAAAATCAATTTAAATGTTTTAGCGGAAGATCCAGAACACAAAAATGTTTTAAAAATTATTCTTCAATCATTAATTCATGGTATTAAAACTTTCCAAAAAACAGTAATTTTCGAAAAATATTCAAAATTAATTGGTGAAAAAATTTGAGTTGAATGTACTTCAAAAAATAACGATGGTTCATGAAATGTAAAAGTTAAAGATGATAATGCTACAGCTCATTTACCTCATCAAATGATTAGTAAAAATAGAGATATTCAACCAGGACAAAGATTAGAAGTAGTAATTGAAGATGTTAAAGAAACTTCTAAATTGAGTCAAATTAGAGTTTCATTAGATTCACCAAAAATGGTGGAAAAAGAATTAATGGAAAATATTCCTGAAATTGCTGAAGGGCTAATTGAGATAGTTAAAATCTATAGAAGTCCAGGAGAAAGAACTAAAGTTGCTGTTAGAAAAACAAACAAATCAGAAGCTGCTTTTGACTTACAAGGCGCAATTATAGGTGCTCAAGGAGAAAGAATTAAAAAAGTAAGCGAAAAATTAAATAATGAAAGAATTGACATTATTGAATATAGTAGTGATATTAAACAATATATTATTAATGCAATGTCACCGGGAAAAATTGTTGATGTTGTTGCTAAAAAGAATGATGACAAAAACAAGCACTATTATGTAATAGTTGAAGATGATAATGCTAAATTAACCGTTGCAATAGGAAGCAAAGGAATTAATGTTAAATTAGCTTCTAATTTGACTGAAACTTTCTTAGATGTTAAAAGTACCAAAGCAGCAGATGAATTAGGTTTAATTTACGATAAAAGTAATATTGGTAAATTGGATGCAAAAGTCGAAAAAGTTGTTGAAAGAAAATTACCAAAAAGAAAATCTCGCCCATTTGAAACCGCACATGTTACTATGGCTTCATTTGATAATGATGTTGCAGCCTTTGAATTAGAAGAACAAGAAACTTTAAATATGAATTCTGATTGAGATTTTGAAGAGTTATTTACTAAATATAATGAAAAAATTTCAGAAATAAATAAAGTAGAAGATAATGATCAAGAATTAAAAGAAGAATTAGTAAAAGAAACTAAACAAGATATTGAGGACTATAAAAAAGCTAAAAAAGTTGTAATTGAAGACTTTAAAGTTGATAGTGATTTAGCTAATTTTGGATTAGATGGTGACATTGATTTAAGTGAATTTGATGATGAAGACTGAAACTAAAAGAAAATGTTTTATTTCAAATGAATTTTATTCAACACAAGAATTACTAAGATTTAATTACAACAAGAAAACAAATGAAATAGTTTTAGATTTAAATAATGAATTAAAAGGTAGGGGAGCATATTTTTATCCTACTCAAACAAATTGAAATTTAATAGTTAAAAATAAAGGATTAAATAGAGCTTTTAGAACTAATGTTTCGCGGGAAACATATACAAAAATTAGTGAGCAATTGGAGGAATTAAAATGTCTAAAATAAAGAGATTAAGTAATACAGAAGAAGTTAAGGCACAATTATCAAATACTAAAACAGAAATTAAAGAAGGTGTATTCATTTTCACAAATAAAATGCCGTTAGGTGAATTTGCAGCAAAAATAAAAATTAATCCTAATGAATTAATTAAATATTTTCTTTTAAAAGGAAAGATGTACACAATTAATCAAGTAATTGAAGAAGAAGAAATTGCGGAAGTTTGTGTAGAAAAAGGATTAGATTTCAAAAAAGAAGAAAATGTCGATGCAGGGAACTTTTTAAATGCTGTGAAATTTGAAGATGATGAAAAACTTTTAACAAAAAGACCGCCAGTTGTTACAATCATGGGACACGTTGATCATGGTAAAACAACTTTGATTGACTATATTCGTAAAACTAAAGTTGCTTTAACAGAAAGTTCAGGTATAACACAACATACAGGTGCTTATCAAGCTGAACATAAAAATAATAAAATTACATTTATCGATACTCCAGGACATGAAGCCTTTTCTGAAATGAGATCAAGGGGCGCGAAAATTACAGATTTGATTGTTTTAGTTGTGGCTGCAGATGATGGAGTTATGCCACAAACAAAAGAAGCTATAAATTTAGCTAAAGAAACAAATGCACCATTGATAGTATTTGTAAACAAGATGGACAAACCAACCAAAAATCTTGAAAGAATTAAGTTAGAACTGTCTTCAAACGACTTAGTTATAGAAGAATTTGGTGGAGATACAGCTGTTGTTTATGGATCCGCAAAAACAGGACAAGGAATTGAAGAATTGTTGGAACAAATTATTCTAACTACCGATATTATGGATTTAAAAGCAAATCCAAATAGATATCCAGTTGGAACAGTTATTGAAAGTAAAATCGATAGAGGAGTAGGAACTGTTGCTACTTTAATTGTGGAAACAGGAACTTTGATGAAAGGCGATTTTATTGTTGCTGGTTCTTCATACGGAAGAGTAAAAGCATTAATTTCTTCATCAAATGGACAACTAATTGAAAAGGCAACTCCAGGAATGCCTGTAATTGTAACTGGTTTAAATATTCCGCCATTAGCAGGTGATAGATTTATTGGTTTCGAAGATGAAAAATTCGCCAAAAAATTAGCTCAAGAAAAAGCTCAAATTGATAAAAATAGAGAATTATTTAATAAAAGCTCAAATTTAACTGCTGTTGATGATTCTAGAAAAGTTATTAACATTATTATTCGTTCTGATGTTCAAGGTACAGCGGAAGCTTTAAAAACTTCAATTGATGGAATGAGTAATGACGATGCAGTTGTAAAAGTTATTGCAGCACAAGCTGGTGAAGTTTCAAATAATGATTTACTTTTAGCACAAGCTTCAAATGCTTTAATTATTAATTTTAATAACAAACCATCAGCAAATATTAAACAAATGGCAAAACAAAACAAAATTAAATTAGCCTACTACAATGTAGTTTTCAAAGCAATGGAAGATATTCAAGTTTTATTAGATGCAGAAAGATCAGTTGTTTATGAAGATAGAAAAATTGGATCAGCTATTGTTATTAAATTATTTAAATACTCAAAAGTTGGAACTATTGCAGGATGCATGGTTGAAGAAGGCCTTGTAAAAGCAAATGCTAAAGTAAAAGTTATACGTAAGAAAAAAGTAGTTCATGAGGGTGTAATTGAAACTTTAAAAAGAGAATTAAATGATGTAAAAGAAGTTGAAGTTGGCAAAGATTTTGGTACACATATTAGAAAATTCAATGATGTGCTTGTTGATGATATTTTAGAATTTTATGAAAGTGTGGCTGTTCCATTTAAGCCATCAAAATAATTAAATAAGGAACCAAATGCATTTAGAAAAATATATTCGTAATGTGGAAGATTTTCCAAAAAAAGGAATTAATTTTAAGGATATTTCTCCTTTACTAGCTAACGGCGAAGCTCTCTTTTACACTATTAAAACAATGGCTGATTATGCGAACGACTGCGATATTATTGTAGGTCCTGACGCAAGAGGATTCTTATTTGGAACACCAACAGCAGCGTTTCTTAAAAAACCTTTTATCATGGTAAGAAAACCGGGAAAATTACCAGGAGAAGTTATTGCTCGTCAATATGATTTAGAGTATGGTTCAAATACTTTAGAAATTCAAAAAGGTTTTATTCAACCAGGTCAAACAGTAGCAATTGTTGATGATGTTTTAGCAACAGGCGGAACGACCAAAGCCATTATTAAGTTGCTCCAAGAACAAGGGGCAATTGTTAAAAAAGTAATTTTACTTTTAGAATTAGAAGATCTTAAAGGAAGAGATCTTCTTTCAGAAGACAATATTGAAATTATTTCATTAGTAAAAAGTTAAAAATGTTCAAACTTAAAAAAGAAAAAAAACCAATTAGTTTTACTATTTACAATATTGTTTTTCTTGCTGTCTATTTAAGTTTATTTCTTATATCTAGTTTTACTATCTATTTTGGTTATATCCCTTTACCAACAACAACTCTAACTTATCTTCCTATTATAGTTATTGTTGCTACTTTTCATTTAGGCATGAAAGGTGGAATATTTAGTGGTTTTGGCTTTGGTTTTAGTTCTTGAATTGCTGCTATGATAGTTGGAGCAGTGGCTTATCAATACATTGATATTTCAATTTTACCAAGATTCATTTTAGGAATATTAGTAGCTATAATTTACAAATTGATACGAGGAGATAAAAAAATAAAACTTTGAAAATTTATTCTTCTTACAACTTTAGCTCCTATTTTAAATATTGTTTTAGTTCTTTCTGCTAGATACTTACATCACTCAATTTCACCTCTAAAAGGTGTTTTACCAGTTAAAGAATGAATCATCACTCATCCATTTAACATCAGTTTAGAACCAACAATTGGTTTAGTCTTAGGATTGTTGCTATATCCTTTAATTAAGTATTTAAGAAAATCTTATTTACAAAAACAAAACTATTTATATTCAGATACTCCTTCACATGTGATTAAAGGAAGAAGAGACAAAGGTTTTTTAACTTTTGCATATGTATTTTTAACGATTTTGATAGGTTTTTTTGTCTATTCAGTTGTCAATATTTATAATAGTGTAAATATACAAAATGAAACTAAAGCGCAAAGTAATATAAAATATAATTGAACTGAACAATATGACAAACCACTGGGAGAATACTTTGTTGAAAAAAATATTTTTCTTCAACAAAGTATGGAATTATCGAACTTTTTAAAACAAGTTGATAATAGACTATTCAAAAACAATGGTGATGAATCAGTTAATCTAAATGATTTAAATACTTCAACAAGTGAAAATTTTAAGAATGAATTAGAAAAAATAAAAACCATTCTTATTGATTTGAAAAGAGAATTAAATTTTGATGAAAATGCTTATGAAAAAGTTGAAGAAGAAAATTTAAAGTTAAGAAAAGAATTTAATATCAAATATATAGGCAACAAACATGTAGTTAATTTATTTGTATATGAAAATCAAAAAATATTTTCTAACGAAATTTATACAAAAATTGCTGATTTAAAGATAAATTTGAAAAATTCAATTAAAAAGTATATAGAAATTTTAAGTAATTTTAATGAAGACGATTTAATGAAAATTTTTAATGAAACTGAAAGAGAATTAAATAATTTTGTTTTAGTTTTAGAAAAAAATCAACTTTGATTTAAAAAAGCACTCCAAGACTTATTCTATGAAAAATTTAATTTTTTCGCAATTAAATAAGGCAAAAAAGCCTTGTTTTTTTTTTTTTTTTTTAGAAAGCATATAATATTGACATAACTAGTATTAATAATATGAATATGAATTAGTTTAAAAAAATACAAGCAAAAAAGTAAAAAGGATAAAATGAAAAAAAATTTTAAATTGTTATTCTATCTTGGTTTGAGCATGCCTTTTTTGGCATTTTCAGCTATTAGTTGTTCTCCAGATAAAAAAAATATTCCGCCAGATGAAGGACATGTTGATGTTGAACCAAATGTCCCAGTTTTTAATAATGACCCAGTGGATACTAATTATGGAAATATTCCTGGAAAACCAAAACTTTCAAAGGCTGAATATGATAAGTTGAGCGAAAGTGAAAGAAATAGAGTAGATTTAGAAGCCTACTCATCTGCTTTACAACAAGCATTGGGATCAAAATATCCTTCAAAAGAAGTTCCTCTTTTGACAGGAGATAAATTGAAAACTTATAATGAAAAAGCATCTTTAGCAGGTCAACCAGATTATGAAAGCGCTTATAGAAGAAATTTTTCTCTTGTGAGCGAGAATAACAATTTAATCTTAAATCCGTTGCAATATCAATTAACAGCAGCTTATTGAAATTCAACACCGGGTAATAGAGGTTTACCAAGATGACTACCTAATGATCTATATAAAAGTATTGCATTACAATCATTTGCAATAGCATTTAACAATGTTAATTCATTAATAGATGATAAAAGTTCAAAACAAGCAAAAGGAACAGCTTGAATTTTAGATTATGAATTAGACGACAATGGATATCCAACAAAGTGATATTTAGCAACTAATTTGCACGTGGCTGCTGCTTTAACTAAAACAACAGCAGATGGAAGATTTAGTAATGTAGTTGATTTAGAAGCTGAAAAAGCAACATATGATCAATGAAAAACTATTTTGGATGAAACAACAGCATATTATGAAGAGCTTGTAAAACCTTTCCAAGAACGTAGATTGCCTATTGAAAATGAAATTGAAAGATTGCAGTCAGAAAGAAGAAAAGTTGAAACTGATGCTGTAGGAGCTGAAGGTGATCAAAAAGCAGAATATGAGAGACAACTTGCTAAATATGATCAATTAATTAATGAACAATATGAAAAACTTGAAGTAATTGGTAAAGAAGAAAGTGCAGCTTTAGAAAAAAATTGATATGCAAATGAAAAAAGTGCTCAATACACTAAAGCATCAAAAAAAATTCAAAGTTATTTAGGTTTAACTCAAAGTATTAAATTAGAACATTTTAATGAAGATACTCCTCTTAGACAAGATCTTAAAATAAATGCTGATGCTTTAACAGTGGACACATTTCTATTTGATCCTGATCAAGTAAAAATAGTTTATGCTGCAAATGATTTTCTAACCTCATCACCAAAAAATTATTTGGATGTCGATTCTCCATATAAAGATTTAGAAGAAATGGCTGATTTTGCTGTATTGGAATTTGACTTTACAAACAGTAAAAATAGTTATAAATACATTTCAAAACAAAGTGGAGAACGAATTGTAGCTAATGCACATGATTTAGCTAAAAAAGCTACTTCTAATTTTGCTAATTGAAATGCATCTAAAAAATTTAAATTTGCAACAAATAGTCTAAAAGCAAAAGTTTTAGAAAATTCAAATGATGAATTAATTGATGTTACTACTCCAAATGGTGGAACAACTAAAATACCAAAAAGTTTGGTTAATCTTTTGGCATTAGGTTTCCCAAATTCTGCTTCTGACAACAAGTTAGATACAAGAGAAATGACAGATGTTCAAAGAGAAGGACTTAAATATACACAAAGTCTTTGAGTAAATAAACCTTATTATATTAATCCAACATACAAAGAAGCGGGTAAATCATTTACAGTTGATTATGGAGCAGGACTTAATAAGACATTAGCTCTTAGAAATACACTTGAAATCCCAGGAATAACCGATATTACCATTACTTCTCCAATTTTGAATGCTGCTGAAAAAGAAGCATTTGATGCTAATTTCTTAAAAGACACACAATCTTCATATAAAGGCCATAATTACATAAATTATGGATTAGGTTATAGTTTAGGAGCTTGACAACCACTTGAAGGAGCTTCAGGATCAAGTATTAGAACTATTGATAATGAAATTGTGGGAATTAATTTCGCGTCATTGGACGCATATGGAAATTCACTTGCTTCTATAATACAAGCTTTTCGAAGTGAAGGTGACGATTATAAAGGTTTCTATGGAAATTACAAATTAGAACAATATGATTTAATTTATGGTGGTGGAAGAAATCAAAGAACATCATATCGTCAAGCTCTAAAAGACTTTAAAAACAGCGAGACAGTAAAAACTTATCTATTTTCTAATGGTCTTCAAGATGAAAATGTGCCAAAGGAATATAAATTCAACAAATAAAATTAAAGGAGTAACATGATAAAAGCCAAAAAAACGAAATTGTTACTTAACTTAGGAATCGCTACAACTTTGACCACAGCAGCAGTTTTAACCACTGCATTAATTGTAAGTAAAGGTGAAAAAAGTAAAGATTTAGCAGTTAATGTGAATTCAAGAGCAGTTGATAATACACTTTACAAAGATGAAGTGTATTTAGAAGATGCACATGCTTCAAACAAAGATAATAACTTGACCATTAAAGAAAAGAAAGAAATTCAACCAGTAAATAATACTCCTGAAGAACCAAAAGAAGAACCAGTCAAAAAAGAGGACAAAATTTTTGCTGATGCTCCAGAAAATAAACCTGAACCAGAAGTAAAAGAAGAAAAACCAAAAGAAGAACTTCCGCCAGCACCAGTTGAACCAAAAGAACCTGAAAAACAGCCAGATCCAGAAAAAGAACCAGAACCCGCTCCTAAACCAGAACCTCAACCAGAACCAAAAGAAGAACCTAAAAAACCAAAAATTGAAGATTTATTACCAACAGCAAACGAGGGTTCAAGAATTAATCCAGATAAATTACCAGATCTAGATTTTGCAAAATTAAAACAATCAGAAACTGGTGGAACTTTGACTGCAGTTCAACAAAGAGAAATTAAAAATGCAATTAAAGAAGTTACTACGATAATTAGAACTAACACAGGCAAATGAACTGCGGCAGATAGAGCTAAAATTAAAGAAACTTTTAAAACTTTAAGAAGTTATTCATATTGAGAAAAAGACTTAGAATTTAATGAAGAGTTTTTTGACTCTTATCTTGATGTTTTTGATAATGACGGCAAATCAGCTGAGGAAATTTACAAAAAATGACCTTCACTTAATCGTGGAGACAAAAATGCCAATTTCCCATACTTTTTTAAACAAATGTTTTTAGGCATTGAAAAAGAATTGGATGCACAATTAGCCAAAGGTTTTATACCTAATTTAGATTATGGAAGTTTTAACATGGGTGTGTCATGACAACATTCTGATCTAAGTAAAAATACAATTCATACTCATTATGTTGAAAATAATAAAAAAAGATATTTTGCTTATGATTCACCATGAGCAAGAAATGAAAAAGCTATATCTAATTTAGAATACGAAAATTTCAGAAAAAATGATGTAACAAGTACTTATACTTCAGAAGGAGCTTCAGCAGCAGACGGTATTACTGTTCTTAACTATACTCCAACTGGTAAATTAGTTGAAGGCCAAGAAAACAAAATTATTGCAGTTCTTGATGCTTCAAATCCTAGAGGATATGCTAATTTCTTATTTTTCCTTAAATCAATTGAAAGAAATAAAAGAAAACTTGATGGTGTTGTAATTAAAAAAATGGGACTTGTAAATAAAAAACAAGATTTCAAACACATTCTTTCACAATTGCCTGATTCAGTGGAAAAATTAACTTTATTCTTTGAAGGAAGAGACACGTCTTCATTGATTGCTCTTAAAGATAAACACATTAAAGAATTAGAACTTTACACTGAAAAAGGTGGAACTTTAAATAAAGAATGATCATTAAACCCAGTGGCACTTAAAAATGTTGATAATGTTGCTTTTGATTATGTAAGAGGACAAAATTTTGCGGGATCAATTGTTTTCAATCGTTTTAAATTTGATTCAACTGATACTTTAGAATCAATTAATGAAGGATTCAAAATTGCTTTTGATACTAAATCAGATCAAAGAATTTTCCAAGGTGAATTTGGCGATGGATCATGACCTACAAAACTTGACTTTTCAAATGTACCAAGCATCAGAAGTTTAAGAGGCATTAATTTATATGGTAGAGTGTTTAAAGAACTAACTTTATATAGTGATTCAAATGTATTTACAATTGATGTGCCAACTTTAACAGAACAACAATGATCGGCATTGCTAGTAAAAGGACCAGAAAGACCAAAACTTTATTTTGAAGGACCTGTTGCAGTAGATACTCTTTACTTTAAAGGTAACGCAGTAGATTTAAAAAATAATTATGGTCAACAGCTATATGGTTTAATTGAATCAGGGAACTACAATTTTAGAACCATTTATGTTGATAATCAAGTTATGGCAGATACATTAAATAAATCACAAGCATTTACCAAATTTGGAAAAAGAGCAGTAGTAAAACCAGCTGATTTTAATCCAGAAGGGCGTCAAAGTGAATTATCATTTAATTAAAAAAAATAAAACAATAAGTTTTCATTTCAGCAAAGAAAATTTATTAAAGCTAATTTCTTTAGCTTTTATTTTTTTTAGCGCATTAGCAAGTTTATTTATTGTTAACTCACAATTGCAAGTAAAAGAAGAAAACTTTATTTCATATGATATTTTATTTAAAGAATCAACTTTAGTTTTAAAAGCTTTTAATTTTGTTTATATATTTAATACAAGTTTATTTCTAGTAGGCATTTTTGTTAGCTTATTTTATGCTTTAACAGTTGTTAACAAAAATAATTTAAGATTTAAATACTATATCTATTGATATTTACTATATTTAACTAATTCTTTAATTAGTTTAGTATTACTAGGAACTTTAAATAATCTATTTGCAATTAAACCAATAAGTCTTGTTTATAGAGCACTAAGTTTATTACCATTACTTTTAATAAAATTTAGTTATGATATTTTTTCATTGAAAATTAAAAGTAAAAATTTCCTTTTAACACACAAACAAATGTTTATTGTTATTTTAAATAATATTCTAAAATTTGCATTTTATATCGTTGGAATGGTAATGTTATATCTTTTTGTAAAAGACCAAAATACCAGAAACTTATTTAACCAAAACGACTTTCTTATAAGTCTAGAAGAAAAAATAGAAAATAATTTTATTGTTAAGTTTATTTTGATTTTCTTGTTATTTATCGCAAGTTTGATTTATCTATTTACTATTTTCTTTTTTGAAACAGACAATATTTGAAACTCATATGTTTGAAAACACAAATTAAAAAATATAATTTTTTATCTTCTTACTTTTATTGCTGCTTTGTTTATATATCTTTTTTATGTAAATATAGTTTTAAGAAAACAAGATATAGTGTTAGACGGCGCAGTTAATTCAAATTATGTATGATTAATTGTTTTTGCATTAGTTGAAACATTAATTTTAGCAATTAACTTATTTATAGTATTTTTTAGAAAATGAAAACTTTTAAAAAATCTACAAAAATCATTTTTATTTTGATCAATCGTTCTTTCTCTTGTGATTTATTTCTTAGCTTTAACTAATTTAAATATTTTCAACCAAAAAATATTCTTAATTATTTTTATGATTGAATTCGTAACGATAATTTCTTTGATTTTTGTAACTTTGAAATCATTTTTAAAGAAACATTTTATTTTGATTTCTTTACTGTTAACAATAGTTACAATCGCTTGAGTTTTCAACATTTACTTAATTCAAACAATAAGTGTTAATAACCATGCTATTGAATATTGAACTGAAATTTTATCAATAGATCAAATCTTTACATTGTTAGCTTTAAGTTTATTAATGTTTTATTGAATTTGTAAATTAATAATAAAAACAGTTTCATTATTTATAGTTTGATATGAAAAAAGAAGAGTAGTTAAAGGAGAGCAATATGTCTAAAAAAATTACATGGGAAACACAATTAGAAAAACTTTATAATGAATTGCTTTTTAAAGATTATGAATCAGTAATCACAAATTCTCTTTTTGTAAATAAAACAAAATTTCTAAATAGCTTTGCATTAAAATACAATCTTGATTTAAATTCTTATGAATGAAAAAGATTGATTGAACAATTAAGTTTCTTTTTCATTTCTAAAAGAAATAGTATTTTTACTAATTTCACTATTTTATGGTCTAATCTAGAAAAATTTCATAAGAATGCTTTGGTTCCCCTACTTGGTCAAAGTGACTCGACTACTTTAGATATTAATTTTAGTTATTCAGAAGATCAAAAATTTAATTCTCTTTTAGCTCAATTCAACTTGTTTATAACACAATTGTTAAATGAGGGTTTATATATAGAATTATTCGATAATATAGTGCTTCTAAAAGATTCAGAAACAAATAATTTAAAACTTTTATTTGGTAAAGAAGTATTGCAATATGAACATTAAAAAAATAAAAGAAAAACAAGAGCAACTTATTAAAATTTACAAAATTATCGAATCAAGAAAAAATATTACTTTAGTTAACATCTTAAAACTATCTAAAATTGTTTCATTTTATTTAGATAGAACAAATTTATCAAAAGTCATTATTGAAGAGTTTTTGAAAAAATTTAACATAATAAATTCAACCTTAGATAAGAAAAATTCAATCTTGAATTTTAAAAGCAAAACAAATTTATGAGTTTATGTTACTGAAGAAGAAAAATATAGTACTAATTCATACAAAAAACATGAAGATACTATTATTGAAAAAGCAAATATTGAAAGAGACAAATTTATTGTTATTGGACAAAGAGCAGTTAATTTTGCAGAAGACCAAAAATTACATGTTATATATCAAGAAAAAGAAAACAATGTTGCAACCTTAAGCAAAATTCTACCTAAACTGATTATTAATACTTTTAAAAATAACGAAGTTAATCAACTTAATGTTGTTATAAATTCATCAAAAATTAGTCACAAATATATTAAATTGTTACCAATTAAGGAAAACAATTTCGAGTTTAAATACCATACAAAAAGTAGTTTAAAAATAGATAATTTAACAAGTTATAAAATTTATCCTAATTTAGATAATTTTGTTGAATCAGAATTAGAAAATTATTTAACTTTTGCAATAGTTTCACTTTTAATGGAGTCTTCGTTAGTTAAAGAAAAATACAATCTTGTTGTTCAAAATAAAACGTTAAATGATTTAGAAGAAAAAATAGCAAAACAAAAACGTATTTACTTAAGATTTAAAAAAGATTTAGAGATTGAAGAAATTTCAATTTTAAGTAGAAAAAAAGATTTATTGCATTTTTCTAAAGAAGGAAAAAACTAAGATGAAAAAATTAATTTTATTTTCTTCAAACAAAGATGTAAAAGAATTAGATGTTCAAAAAATTTTTGTTAACAACCGTTTAAAAGATGAATGAATTGAAATAGAAAATAAAACAATTGCTAGTTTTAAAAATATTCTTCTTAAATTAGAACTTGAGAATAATGAAATCATTTATATGCTAATTGATACTCTATTAGTAAAATCCGATGATTCTGAAGTAACTTTTTACTATCATGAATATTTAGAAACTTTTGAACAATTTGAAAATAAAAATCTTTTAAAAACAATTAATAAAGAGTACAAAGAAACAAAAAGAAAAATGCAATACATTAAAGCATTGCAAAACATTAAGACTTCATATTTTGATGAAACTGAAATTGAATTGTTGGAGAAAAAACTTTATAAGTTAAAAGCTCAGTTATATTTTTCGTTGTCTTATAAGGAATTAAAATGAAATTAAAAAAATGATTAAAATTAGGTACTTTAACTCCACTACCTTTTCTTTCTACAATTGCTTTTATTTCTGCAGATGGTGATAATACAAATCAACCTCCAGAAGGCGAACAACCAGCGCAAGAAAAACCTAATTATGATGAATTAAAACCAAAACAAGATGAGACAATAAAAAAATCATTAGAAACAGCAATTGATGGAGTAATTGAAGCAATTGATAAAGAGATTAAAAAAGAAAATGACATTGCAAAATTACCGCTTTCAAATGAATTTTTAATTAAAACAGCTTATTATAAAAAAGTTGTTAATTATTTAAAATCTAATAAAGAAAAAATTCTCCAAAATCCCTATGAATATGGTTTAAATGTAATTTTTCCTAAGTTATTAACTGAAAAAAATTATTTTGTTGCAAGTGCATCACTTCTAGATGAATCTTTCTCTCCTGTAATGGTTGGAGAAGGTTCTAACTTAAACTATGAAGTTATCAATAAATATGAAAATCATAAAATTGAAAATTTAGAAAAAGATAAAGTAGAAAATGAAGTTGGAAAAGAAGCTATTGATGGAGCTACAAAAAGTTACTTTGAATCAATATTATCTGAATTTGACAGAATTTTTATAAACGCCGATGACTTACCAAAATATTCAGAAGATTCAAAAATTTTAAATCTCCAAGAAAATTCTCAATATGACATTGTTTTGCCGGAAAATTATGAATCTTGAGATCAATATATTAATAAACAAATCGACAAAAGATTTACTTTATTTGATCTTAAACAAAACGAATTGTTTAATAAAAAAGATGAAGAACAACCACAACCGATTCCTCCTAAACCACCTCTTATTATTCCTGATGAAATTGTAGATGCAAAAGAAGTAGAACCACAAGTTGAAAACATTCCACGTTTAGCACCTATTTTAACTTGAAATTTAATTGGTAAAAGTAAGGGTGAAATAATCGGAGCTTTTAACAATAATCAAGAATTATTTAACACACACAATGCATTTTTCTACAATCCTCTTTTAACTTCTTTTGACTATAAAATAACAAATTTAGAAGAAAAAGGTGAACAATTAATAGCACGAATTAATTTAAGTTATAAAAATGATCCTTCTAATTCAACAGAATATGAAATTGAAGTTAAATTACCAATGGACGCAGATGAAATAAAAGGAAAAAAAGTTGCCATTGAAGCTCTAAAAAATACTTTTAAATTATTTTATGATGCTTTAAATTTAGGTGAAAATTTAGAATTTGAAAATTTAGGAAACCCTTTAATTTCCAAAGCAGTATTTAACCAAGTTTTCACAGGAATAAATTTAATTAATGAAAATAATTTTATTAGCCTCCTAAACAATATTATTAATGAAAATAAATCAACAACAAGTTTTAATGAAGAAAAACAACAATTAAACAATCCTGATTTAAGTAAAAGCGTAAGTGAATTTTTTGTTAAAAGTTTGAATAATCAAACAATCAATAATTTAAATTATTTTTATTATCTTTCAGCATCATATTCACAACTGCTTAAGAAATATGTAAATTATGCAAAAGAAAATAAAACTATTATTTTAGACAATTTAAAAAAATTAAATTTGGATTCGCTTAATATCGATATTGCTTTTAACGTTTTAGCTGATTATATAGCCAAATTAGAAAAAAGTGCACTAGGGCCTAATTTTAATTTTGGAACTTATAAAAATTATGTAATGAACTTAAAAGTTGTGCAAGATCAATTAGTCAGTTTATCTGTACTAACATCAAATAAAGAATTAGATACTGAAAATCAAGAAGAAACAAACAAATATAAGGAAGCATATAATAAACTAATTTTAAATGAACCAGAAAACACTCAAGAAAATAATGTGATGTATGTTGTTATAGGTGTTATAGCAGGTTTAGTTCTTTTAGGATTGGGCGTTAATATAGCTCAAAATATTAAAAAAAATAAAAAAGTTAAAGTAAATAAAGGAGAACAAAATGAATAACAAATTGTATATAAGTGCAATTCATGATTACATTATTCAAATATCTGGCGATTATAAATATGCTCAAAATGAAATTTTCGAAGTAAAAAATAATCGTGATTTTAAATTGATGGTTATTTCAGCAAACGAAAATGTTGCTTTTTGTTTAGCAAATTCAGATTCAAAATTAATAAGCGTTGGACAAGAAGTTGAAGTAAGTGATCAAAATACAAAAATTGTCACAAATAAATCTTATTATGGAAAAATTATTGATGTTTTTGGAGATGTTATTTTTCCTAAAATGCACACAAGTAATGATTTTTATCAAAATCGTGTAGAGATTTTAAAAACTGAAAATAATTTAATGACCTATCAACCACTTGAAGAACAACTTTACACTGGTTATGCAGTTATTGATTTATTAATTCCAATTGGAAAAGGTCAACGTGAATTAATTATTGGAGATAGAAAAACAGGGAAAAGTTTTATTGCTTTAAATACAATAATTAATCAAAAAAATAAAGGCGTAAAATGTATTTATGTTGCAATTGGTCAAACACAAAGTCAAGTAGCATCAATTTACCAAACTTTGAAAGAACATGGTGCAGATAGTTATACAATCATTGTTAATGCTCCTTCAGAAAAACCTTATGAACAATATTTAGCTCCTTATGTTGGAATGGCACATGCTGAAAATATTTCACAACATGATGATGTTTTAATTGTTTTTGATGATTTAAGCAAACACGCAAATATATATAGAGAAATTGCCTTATTAACCAATAAACCAGTTTTAAAAGAAGCATTTCCTGGAGACATGTTCTATGCACATTCAAGACTATTAGAAAGAAGTGGTAAATTTAAAGATAGAAAAAGTATCACAGCTTTACCAATTGTGCAAACTATCGATAACGATATTACCTCATTAATTGCTTCAAATGTTATTTCAATAACTGATGGACAAATTGTAACTAATAGCGATTTGTTTGCTTCTAATAAATATCCTGCAGTTGATGTTAATCTTTCTGTTAGTCGGATTGGAAGCAGGGTACAAAATAAACTAATTGCGCAAACTGCAAAAGTTATTGCAACTCTTTATAGAGCTTTTAAAAAACAAATGAAATTAGCTGCTCTTAAATACGATTTAAATGATGACATAAATAATTTAATGATTTCTGGATTACAAATTGAAAAATTATTCAATCAAAAAGGTATAACTTCTTATGATGCAAATGAAATGTTTTTAACCTCTAAGTTAATTCAATGAAATTTATTAAACCAACTAACTGATAAAAACATTGAAAAAGCAATTAAATTTTTAATTGCTTTCGTGAAAAAAGATTCTGTATCACAAGATATTATTAAAAATTCAATCGAAAACACCTTAAAAAATGATGAATTAGCCAAAAACTATTTTGCTTTTATTCTTCAAACCTATTCAAACATGTACGATCTTAACTGAAAAGTAAGCAGTAAAGAAGAGTTTGTTGAATTAGATAAAAACTTAATTACTCAAACTCATGAAGAACTAGAAGGAGCTAACTAATGAGCGCAAAAATTTCAAAAATTTGAACAGATGTTGTTGAAGTCACTTTTAACGATGAACAAGTTCCAGCAGTTAACACATTAATTGAAGCCAATGGAACCTATTTACTAGTTAAAAAGATAATAAACAACAATTCAATTTTGGCTGTTATTATTTCTTCAGAAGCAACTTTTGCAATTGATCAAGAAGTAAAAGCACTTCATCATTCATTTATGGTTCCTGTAGGACAAAAATCAAAAGGAAAAATTTTTGATGTATTAGGCCAACCGTTAAATAGTAACCAAAAGGGCTATAAATATGTTGAAATGGATTCAACTAATAAACCTAATTCTAATTATGAAAACAAAACAAAAATTCTAGAGACAGGAATTAAAGCAATTGATTTCTTTATTCCAATTTTAGACGGTTCAAAAATTGGAATTTTTGGTGGAGCAGGAGTTGGTAAAACTGTTTTGATGAAGGAAATTATTTTTAACTTATCAAAACAACAAAAAAACACTTCATCTATTTTTATAGGTTCTGGAGAACGTTCAAGAGAAGCCATTGAGCTTTATGATGATTTACAAGAATCAAATTTGATGAATAGTTCAGTAATGTTTATTTCTAGAATGAATGAAAGTCCAGGTGCACGTATGAGTATTGTACCAGTTGGTGTTACCGCTGCTGAATATTTAAGAGATGTTGAAAAAGAAAATGTTTTATTATTCGTTGATAATATTTTCCGTTTTCTTCAAGCCGGAAATGAAACAGCTGCTTCACTAGATAAAAAGGCATCAATTGGTGGTTATCAAGCAACTTTAAACACTGAAATTTCACAAATTGAACAAAGAATTTATAGTAATGAAAATGGATCAATAACTTCATTCCAAACAGTTTTCTTACCAATGGATGATTTGTCAGATCCTTCTGCAGTTGCAACTTTTAATCACTTAAATGGTTCTTTAGTATTGTCAAGAGATATTAGTGCAAAAAACATTTTTCCAGCTTTTGATCCTCTTGCGTCTTCATCAACAAACATTGATCCACAAATTATAGGTAAAGAACATTTTGAGGCAATTTTAGAAGCTAAACAAGTTTTACAAAAATATAAAGAATTAGAAGATGTTATGTTAATTTTAGGTTTCGAAGAATTAGATGAAGAATCTAAAATTGCTGTTAAAAAAGCATTACAATTGCAAAACTTTATGTCACAATCATTCTTTATGACAGAACAATTTAGACAAGTTCCAGGTGTTTTTGTTCCAATGAAGAAAACAATCGAATCAGTTAGAAAAATTTTAGATGGTAAATATTCACATCTAAATCCAGAAACTTTTTCTTACATTGCTTCTACTGATGAATTAGATGAAAAACTAGATCAAGAAATAAATGCGTAGACGCGCATTTATTTTTTTAAAATATAATAAATTTATTTTTTTTCTAACAATGTTTAATAAAGTGGTAAAATAATTATGAAAATTAATTATATTTTCAAAAAAATGTATTAAAATTAAATAACGTGGTCGCGTAGCTCAGTAGGATAGAGCACAAGCCTTCTAAGCTTGTTGTCAGAGGTTCGAATCCTCTCGTGATCGCCATTTTTTTATTCCTTAAAATTAAAATTATATTTATAAAAAATAAGCGATTTTAGTAAAATTTATTGATATGTCCATATAGCTCAGCAGGTAGAGCACAAGCCTCCTAAGCTTGGGGTAACAGGTTCGACTCCTGTTATGGACGCCATTTTTTATTTTACTTTTTTTAACAATAATCTGCCAAATTGGTGAAAATTTTCTCCAAAATGTGAAAATTTTCACTTTTTTTTTTTTTTTTTTTACAGAGGGAAATGGCTAAATCTAATATAAAAGTTTAAAATATATTATTAAGTCTTAGTATTAGACTTATTTAAAGGAGAAAAAATGAAAAGTAAGAAATTATTCTTAGGAGGTTTATTATTATCTGCAACTAGTTTACCTCTTGTAGCAGTAGCATGTAATAATGAAACAGATACCAAGCAGAAACAGGCTCAATTAGATTTAGGAACCGCATTAACTAGTGCTAATACATTAGTAGAAGAGTTAACAACTTCAAGCATTGCAGTACCTACAACATTACAAACTGCAATTCAAGAATCTACAACCTTGTTGGCTGATCAAAAAGCCACTGTTGATGCATTGGTAGCTTCTAAAGCTAAAATTGATGAAGAAATTGCTAAAGTTCAAGCTTTAAATGCTTACAAAAATAAAACAGCAGTTCAAGCTTTAAAAGAAAAATTAACTTCATTAAAAACTTTAACCTCAGAATTAGAAAACTATACTTTCTTAAGTGAATTAAAAACAGAAACTGAAAACTTAACTACAACAACTGAAAGTAAATTAAGTAACGATGAAGAATTAACAACTGAAAAACTTTCAGCTGATTCAACTGCTTTAGATTCACAAAAAACCAAAGTTGAAGCTGATGCTAAATACCAAAACAGAGAAAAATACCAACCATTAGTTGATAGTATTCAAAATAGTGAATCTTATTCAGAAACTTTAACATCATTGCAAACTTTAACTAGTGATAGTGATTTAGGAACTAAAAAAGAAGCTTTAGCTGCTGCAATTGAATCAGCTAAAACTAATAAAGATGGTGATGCAACTAAATGAGAATCTTCAACAAATGAATTAAAAGCTAAATTAACCGAAACAAAAACAGCAGTTAACGCTAAACAATTTGATATTTCTTCAAAAATTACTAAAACTTTAGATCAAGCATTATCAGATAAAGTTAGAGCAGCTGCAACAGCTAATAGTTCTAAGGAAGAAAATGCAGAAAATCCATACTACATCATTTATCGTTATCGTGACAAACAACTTGTATTAATTAACAATAAATCATACAATTCTGCAACTGAAAAAGATATTCTTTATGAAGTAGCATCTGATTTTCCAACACAATTACTTGAAAATGAAAAACAATTAATTAATGCAACTGACACAACATATGTAAATGATAGACAACAAACTAGATTAAATTCATTAATTAGTTTTAGTATAGAAAATGATAAGTTAGTTCTTACCTTTAAAACTGCAATTTATAGCAATTCAGGTGATCATGCAATTGATGAATATTCATTTATTGTTAAATTAGCTCTTACAGCGGCAACACCAGTTGCTAGTGAAACAGAAGAACCTTCTACACAACCTGCTAATGAAACACAAAATCCTCCTGCAGAAGGAACAGGTGCATCTACAAGCGAAAATGGTTCTACATCATCAACAAACACAACAACAACTACAACAGAACCAGCAGAATCAACAGAAGCTCCTATGGAATCTACACCAGCTGAACCTTCAGCAGAAACACAAAGTTAATAACTTTTAAAATAGAGCCTTTTAGGCTTTATTTTTTTATTTACTTTTTTAAGTTTTATAATAAAATAGTATTAATGCCGTCATAGCTCAGCAGGTAGAGCACATCCATGGTAAGGATGGGGTCGCAGGTTCAAGTCCTGTTGTCGGCACCATTTGAAATTTTCACCAGATCAAACGAGTTATCTCGTTTTTTATTTTTAAGAGGTAAAAATGAAAACAAAAATAAATAAAGAAAGTAGGGCAGAAGAATTATTTTCACAAACACCTATAAAAAAGGCAATTTGGATTGTTGCTATTCCTAGTTTAATGATCACTTTGATGATTGGATTGTACACTTTTGTTGACCAAGTTTTTATTCAACAATTTGTTCCAAGAACAAGAGTGATTATGTCTAATGGTGAACTAGGTGAAATTAGTGCTTATTTAACTGCAGGACAATATTCTTTCGATAGTTATTTTCAACTTTTTAATCAATACAATGCGATTGAAGGAATAGCTAAAGTTGCACGAATAAGTGCTAATTCAGTAGTTTCTACGACTAATGCATCTGCGCAACCATTACTAATTTTCTCAAATGCTATAGTCTTTTTAGTGCCCTTAGGTGCTTCTGTTTATTACACAAAATGTTTATCTAAAAAACTAAATACAACCGCAAGAAACTTGTGAGCCACAATGTTTTGAGCAACCGTTAGTCTTTCTCTTTTATCAACTCTTTTAATTATTGCTCTAACAGCTGGAGGAATTTTAAATTTACTAGCTGGAAAAAATATTTTAGATCAACAAGCTGCTATTAAAGGTGGAATGAGTGAAATTCAAGTTAAAGAATTACAAGATTATTACAACGCTGCAAATGCTTTAAGTGTTAAATGAGCAAAAGAATATATTTATGTTTATGCAGCAGGTATTGTGTTACAAGGATTAGTATCACTATTTTCATTTTTCATTAGAGCTGAAGGATTTAATACATATACTATGTTTATAGGTATTTTAGCAAATATTATTAATATTTCTTTAGATGCTTTATTCATTATTGTTTTCAAAATGGGTGTACTTGGTGGTATGCTAGCAACAATTATTGGATGAGTGTTTAATTTAATAGCCTATATCATATATGTACAAATTAAACATAGTAGAAAAGAAATGCAAATGACTCTTGGAGCTATTTGAAGATTCAAATTTAGTAAAGAATTAATAGGTCCAACCTTTTTATTGGGACTTGGTGGTTTTTTAAGATCATTTGGGGTAGCAGTATCATTTGCAATTGTTAATATTTTACTTACTAAACCAGCTTTTGCAGATCCTGGACACTTTCAATTCTACTGAGCTAAATCAGCTCCAATCATCACATTATTTTTAATTTCTGTTTTCGGAATAAGTGATGGAGCAAGAAGTTTATTATCTTATAACTATACAAAGAGAAATTTTGATAGATGTAAACAAGTTTATAACTGAACTTTAGTTGTTTCTCTAACTTATGCAATTTTTGTTTATGTCTTTATTTTAGCCACAGCAGGCAATTTATGAGTTTTAGCTTTAAATGTTTCGCCAGAACTTAAAAAAGCCACAGCAGAATTTATAATGGTGATGACTTTAAGAATTGTGCTAACTTCTTTCTCTGTTTGTTCTATACTAGCTTTCCAAGGAACAAACGATATCGAAAAATCATTGTTTGCAACAACTCTTGAAAACTTTACTACTTTTATTGTTGTAATGCCATTAGGTTATTTATTTGCCCACTTAGGTTACACACATACAAATAGTAAAGATGTAGGAAATTGAATTATAATAGCTTCATTTATTTTTAATGGAGCAGTAGCTTCGACAATCTTGTTAATTTTTTCAAGATGATATATCTATAAAAAATTACCAAAAATTGATAATACAAAATTATCATGAAGCAGAAAAATAGAGCATAGATTCTTTGAAAATGCTACAAAATTTGAAGCAAAACATGCAGTTTAAAAAATACCAAAGCAACTATTAAATAGCTGTTTTGGTATTTTTATAATTTAATTCTTTTTTTACTTTCATATTGATAATCAATAGCATAAATCACACCATCAGAACATTGAATCTTTGGAGCATTTTTAATTTCATTTTCAGTTGCAAAGAATATTTTGATTCTTTTATTATTTGCATCAACTATATATGCGCCAGGATTTTGTTCAAAAGCACGTATTTTATTGATCGCTTCTTTACGAGTTAAATTAGGAGATAATTGAGCCTCTTCTTTAAGTAATTTAGGTGAAAAAGTAACTAAGTTTTCGTTTTGTTTTTGTCTCGATAATTTTCCTGCATCTAAATCTTTAATTCATTGAACAATATTCTGTGCAGATAAAGAACTTAATTTGTTAAAAAGAGTTGAAGCAACATCTTTTTCATCTATTTCATAGGTAAATGTAGCAAAAACATCTCCTGCATCCATTTCTTTTACCATCTCCATTAGTGACACACCTGTTACTTTGTCACCGTTTAAAAGTGCATATTGAATTGGTGCTGCTCCTCGATACTTAGGAAGAAGAGAACCGTGAACATTTAAATTAAGTTTTTTTGCAATATTTAAAATACTAGTTGGGATATATTGTCCAAAAGCAGCAGTGATTAAATAGTCATATTCTAATGCTTCTAACTCTTCTTTAATTTCACTTATTTTGTTAGGTTGAAAACATTTAATGTTGTATTTTTGAGCTAACAATTTAGTAGGAGTAAATTCAATTTTATGGCCTCTATTAGCAGGTTTATCTGGTTGAGAAACAATACCTACAACATTAAAATTTTTAATTAATTCCTCAAAAATAGGAACTGAAAAATTAGGTGTTCCTGCTAAAAGTAATTTGATCATTTTGACTCCTCATACATATCTATACTAATATTTATATTAATATTCAAATCTTAAAGTAAAATTAATTATATTATGAATGATACTATTGCAGCAATTAGTTCGGGCGGAAAAATTAATCAAGCAATTTCCATTATCAGAGTTTCAGGATCTGATAGCGTAGAAATTGTAAAAAAAATTTTTGCAGGCTCAATTGGAAAAAATCGGGAAGTTACTTATGGTAACATTATCGATAATTTTAATAATAACGAAATAATAGACGAAGTGTTAGTGGCCTGATTTATAGGCAAAAATACTTTTACAGGGGAAGATACTGTTGAAATTAATTGCCATGGTGGAGTTATTATAACAAATCAAATTTTAGAACTAATTTTAGCTAATGGAGCACGTTTAGCAACGCCAGGAGAATTTAGCCGAAGATCTTTTTTAAATGGTAAAATGGATCTTATTAAAGCCGAAGCAATTAATGATTTAATTCATGCACAAACTATTGCACAAACAAAATTAGCTATAAAAAAATTTAATGGTAAAACATCACAACTAATTTCTTCTTTAATTAAGGAATTGATGTATTTAATTGGAGCAATTGAGGTAAATATTGATTATCCTGAATACGATGATGTTGAAAATGCATTAGGGGATGAACTACTTTTAAGATTTAAAGAGTTTGATAAAAAATTAGATGAAATAATTAGAAAAAGCGAAAATTCTAGATTAATTTTTGAAGGTATTAAAGTTGCCATTGTTGGAAAACCCAATGTAGGAAAATCATCAATTCTAAATTGTCTATTAAATGAAGAAAAAGCAATTGTCACAGATGAAGCAGGAACAACAAGAGATGTAATCGAAGCTGCCTATCAAATTGATGGTTTATTGTTTAAATTAATTGACACCGCAGGCATAAGAAACACGAATGCAAAAATTGAAAAAATAGGTATAGAAAAATCATTTAAACAAATTGAAGAAGCAGATGTAGTTATTCATGTTGAAGATCCTTCACAAGAAAATAATGAATATGATCTAAAAGTAGATGAATTAAGTAAAACATATAATAAAGTTTTAATAAAAGTAATTAACAAAAAAGATTTATTAAACAATGAAGAAAACAAATCTAACTATGTTTATATAAGCGCAAAAAATAATGATATTGAATCTTTAGAAAATGCTCTGAAATTGAATTTTAATTTAGACAATTTAAACAATGAAGACTTTTTAAATAATGCTCGTCAACTTTCACTAATTAAACAAGCTAAACTAAATATTCAAGAGGGAATAAAAACTTTAGAGAATGGTTTAGATAGTGATTTAGTAATAGTTGATTTGCGAAGAGCATGGAGCAATCTTGCAGATATTTCGGGACGAGCTGATAATGAGGATTTATTAGATGAAATGTTTAAAAACTTTTGTCTAGGAAAGTAGGAATTTATGTCAATTAAATATGTTGATGCACATACACATCCATTAAAGTGTTATTACAAAGATAACTATAAATCAATTGAAAAAGCTCATGCAAAAGGTTTAGCAGTTATGATGGTAACTGGTTGTGCAAGAAGAGAAATTGAAGAAGTAAAATATCTTTGTAAACATTTTGATTACACTTACCCAGTTATTGGTATTCACCCAAATGAAGCAACTGGTAAAGAAGATGCAGATTTTATTGAATCACATTTAGATTCTTCAATTAAAGCAATCGGTGAAATCGGACTTGATTATTATTGAAATACAACAACACCGGAAATTCAAAAAGAATCGTTTATTGCACAAGTAAAATTAGCTGAAAAATACAATTTACCAGTAGTTGTGCACATGCGTGATGCATATGAAGATTTATATGAAATTATTAAACAATTTCCATATGTGAATTTCATGATACACACATACAGTGGTGATTTAGAATGAGCTAAGAAATTTTATGATTTAGGATGTTACTTTAGTTTTAGTGGTATTACAACTTACAAAAATGCACAAAAAACAATTGAAGTGTTAGACTGATTGCCAGTAGATAGAATTCTAACTGAAACAGACGCGCCTTATTTAACACCAGCGCAAAAACGTGGGGAAATTAATTATTCAAATTACGTGATCTTTACAACAACTTTTATAGCAGGTGTAAAAAAGATACCAGTAGAAAAATTTGCTGACCAAGTTTTTAAAAATGCTAAGGAATTATTTAATTTAAATGTTTCAAGAAAAAAATAGCTTCATCAAAGCAAAGAAAAAATATGGTCAAAATTTTTTAAATGATAGAAATATTATTGAAAAAATTATTAGTGTGATTGATCCAAAAGACAAAAAAATTTTAGAGATAGGTCCCGGAATGGGAGCAATAACCAAATTTCTTGCTCCGCAAGCAAAGAAATTTATTGCTTTTGAAATTGATCCGGATATGTCTGATTATTTAATAAGCAACAAAATTTTAGAATCAGAACAAATTGTCTTAGAAGATTTTTTAAAAGTAGAATTAGACAAATTTAAAGATTTTGAAGTTGTTGGGAATATTCCTTACTACATAACAAGTGATATTATTTTTAAATTAATTGATTATAGACATTTGTTTAAAAGTGCTATTTTGATGGTTCAAGATGAAGTTGCCGATCGTTTGATAGCTAAAGTCAATAGTTCAAATTATTCAAAATTATCAATTACTACTCAATACGTGGCAAAAGTCGAAAAATTATTCAAAGTTAAAAAAAATCTTTTTGTTCCTATACCAAAGGTTGATTCGGCAATAATAAAACTTTCTTTTTATCAAAATAAAAATGATAATTTTGAGGAATTAAAAGATTTTTTTAAACTTTGTTTCATGGCTCGAAGAAAAAAATTAAACTTTGCTTTAAAAACAAAATACGAAAGTATTAAAATTGAAAAAGCCTATAAAATAATGCAATTAGACGAAATGACGAGAATTCAAGAGTTAGATTTAAACACAATAGTTAAACTTTTTTACACTCTTGAAAAGGAAGCAGGAAATTAACATGATAAATCACATTTATGAATATGATTTTTACGAATTGATAAACTTATACAATAAAAAGAAGCTTAAAGATGCGCCTAAAGCAACTTATAAAAAGAGAATATTAACAAAAATACTAGCTTTTATTTTTTCTTTTTTAGTAGGTTTAGCTTTTATTATCGGTGAAATGGTTTACTTTTTAGTTATTAAACCAGAAGAAACAGGAGTTAATAAAATAATAGCAGTGGTTCTAGTGTCTCTCCTTGGAATTATTTTTGTTATAGCTTCGCTTTTAATTTTATCTTCTTTAATTTTAACTCTCTTAGCAGTTAGAGCTGAAATTAAAGAAAAAAACACCACTAAAGCTTTAAAACTTTATAAATACAATACTGGAGTTTCTTTAAATTTTGCTGCATTGAAGAAAATTCAAAAATAATAGAGGAAAAATATGTCAAAAGTAACTTTTATTGGAACAGGAGCTTGGGCAAGTGGGTTAGCAACTGTTTTAACAAAAAACAATCACAAGGTTGTGATGTGAGGAATTGATGATAAAGAAATTTCTGACATTAATAAAGGAAAAAATACTAAATATTTTGGTGATAAATTTTTTAATAATCCTGAAAATCTAAAAGCTACAACAGACTTAAAAAAAGCTCTCAAAGGAACACAATATCTTGTTTTAGCAGTTCCTTCTAGTGCTTTTGAAATTGTTATTCCACAAATTAAAAATGTTTTGCAGGACAAAAAAATTAACGTTATTAATGTAGCTAAAGGAATTGACAACAAAAGCAAATTATTTTATTCAGATGTAATTAAAAAAGAATTTGGTGAAAATTTAAAAAACTATTGTACTGTGGTTGGTCCTTCTTATGCTGTCGAAGTTTTTGATAATCAATTAACAGTTATTAATGTGGTTGGCCCTAAAAGCTCTTATTTACAAGCAGTTGCGTCAATTTTCAATAATGATACTTTCAAATTAATTGAGAACAAAAATGAGTATGGGGCACAACTTTTTGCGGCTTTAAAAAATACATTGGCAATTGCAATGGGAATTGTAAGAGAAACTAAACCATATAAAAATCCTGAAGCAGCTCTATTGACAATTGGAGTTAAAGAAATTAATAATATATTGAAATATTTGTATCCGAAAAGTGATAAATTGATTGGCTTTGAATTTGCTGGAATTGGTGATTTATTTTTAACTTGTACTTCTGAAAAAAGTAGAAACTTTTCATTTGGATTATTAATTGCTCAAAAAGGTGTAAAAAAGGCCTTGGAGGAAAATTCAAAGACAATTGAAGGATATAGAACTGCCAAAATTTTTTACGAAATGTTAAAAAATGTTGAAGAATTAAGAATTCCATTTTTTAGAAGTATTTTCAACGTCTTATTTGCAAACAAAAGTGAAAAATATTTATTGGATTTTTTAACAGAGTTTTAAACTCTGTTTTTTTATTTTATGTATATTTATTAGTAATAATATATAATGTTAATAACTATACCTATTTTGAAAATAGAATATTTCAAAAAAATGCTATGGGAAAGGATAAACATGTTACAAAATTACAAAACCTTTTTAAGCGAAAATTACCCAAAATTCAAAAAAGCTTTTCCAAAAATTTCAATTAAAAGAGATCTTCTTTTTGCTGTATTTGTTGCAGGAGCGATTGTTTCTTTAGTAATTGCAATAGTTGGTTTTGTGCTTCTTGCTTATTTAACATTTGAACTAGATAGAACACAAAATGTTATAGTTGCTAGATGATGATCATTTGCTATTGTTATTTTCTTTTTAATGCTTTTAGTAATTCATGTAATCTTAGCTTATTATCGTGCAAGGAAAATCAAATATGCTTTAGAAGCAGATTCAGATGACGATATTTTAACTAAATTGTATTCTTTAGAACGTCTAAGATATAAAGGAAGAAATTACAAACAAAATATTTGATGAGTTAAAGATTCAATTCAATTATCACCAATGACAGAAGACAAAAGTTTAACTTTTGCTTATACACCAGTGTATAAAAATACTGATATAAACAATATAGATAAATGAAAAATTCAAGGTGTACAAATTAGAGCTAAAGATAGATCAGAATCATATCTTTTCTTAGAAGGTCAAATTCGTTCAAGAGACTTTAAACAAAGTTACTTACTTGGACCTAAATTCCCTCACAATTTAGAATTTGATTTTGATCCAGAAATTAAATACCACATGAATCAATCATATGATTTAATGTCAAACGAAAATAAATTAAATTTAGATGGTTATAGAATTTTAGAAGAATACATTGATACTTATGATCTTTGAAATAGAGGTTATGGATTCTACATTGATTCTAAAACTAAAAAGGTTTATTCATGAATAAAATTGAGTAAAGAACTATTTAAATGAAAAGATCAAGCACACGCAGAAGAAAATCTTTTAAGAGATATTTTCCTTATTGAAATGTTAGAAACTTTACCATTAGTTTTAAATTAAAAAAATGACTTGCAAAAGCGAGTTATTTTTTTAATTATTATTTGAAACAAAAATAATTTCTACTTTCCCGTATTTTTTGTTATTTTGGACGGTTAAACCTTCAGGAATAGTAATCAAATTAGAATTATTAGTTTCCACTATAATTAAACCGTTTTTAGTTAAATATTCTTTGTGCAAAATTGTTTTTAATATTTCATTAATTAATTCGTAATTTTTATAAGGAGGATCAATAAAAATAAAGTCAAATTTTTTACCACCATTATTATTTAAAAAAGCCAAAACGTCTTGTTTATAGATTTCTAAGTTAGAAACATTGAGTGAATTTTGATTTTTTTCTATTACTTTTGTTGCTGCAAAACTATTATCAACGGCAATCGCTTTCATTGCACCGTTGCTGATGGCTTCAAAAGAAAATGCACCACTGCCAGCAAAAAGATCCAAAACTATTGCATCTTTTATTTTAAAACGTATACTGTTGAAAATAGCTTCTCTAATACGATCCATAGTAGGTCTTGTGATATTTTCTTCTGGTTGTTCCAAAAGTCTTGAACGATGAATACCAGATATGATTCTTAGCATTTTGACTCCTTCTTTTCTTATTGCTTGTATATTGTATAATTACCAATATGAAATATAATATTAAATTAGTTAAATTACCTGAAAAAATTTTGAGAAAAAGGTCTAAAGAAGTTTCACTACCTTTAAGTCAGGAAGATAAAGAATTAGCAGAAAAGATGATTTATCATATTGATACAAGTCAAAGTGAAAATAATCATAATTTACAACCAGGTGTTGGAGTTGCCGCTATTCAGTATGGAATACCAAAAAGAATGTTTTATATTAACGGAGCAAACTATAAAAAAGGCTCAAACATTCCAACAAAAATTTTAAGAGACGTTTTAATTAATCCAGTTATTATTGCAACAAGTGAAAATGAATTAGCTCTTGATACTGGTGAAGGATGCTTAAGTGTAGCAAATTCATGACCAAATCAAGACGGATTCGTTTATAGAAAAAGTAGAATTGTTGCAAAAGCATATTCTTATTTTGAACAAAAAGAAGTTACATATGATTTAACCGGTTATTTGGCAATAGTCTTTCAACACGAATACGATCATTTAGAAGGCAAACTCTTTGTTGATCGAATTAATTCAAATAAAAGTAAATTATGAGAACTTAAACCAAATTCTAGAATTATTGAGACGGAAGGAGAATAATGTATAACAAATTTGCGATAAATTCAACACATGCATGATTGCCAGTTATATTCTTTTTAATAATTATTGCAATTGGATTTTTTGTAGGATTAAGAAGAGGATTAAAAGCTTCTTTAATTAACTTGGTATTAAGTATTGGTTCACTTATTGTAGCAGTGATAGTTACTTTACCGATTGTAAATTCAATAGTAAATAATTTAGAAAATACTAATGCTTTACCTTCAGAAATAGGGATAAATGGAAAGATACAACATCCTGAAATAGTGTATCCACTTGTATTTGGAGTTATAGTATTAGCTTTAATGCTATTTATCTTATTTATAGCTAAATTGATATATTGAATCGTTCTAAGAAAATGATCAATGAAGAAATTTAAAGAAGCTAAAAAAGAAGGCAAAAAACTTTGAGGTAACAGATTTAGTGGTGCTGCACTTTCAGTAGTTAGCTTTATGCCAGCAGCTATTTTATTAACTAACTTTACTGGAATTGCAAATTATGAAAACAAAGCTATTAAAGCAAATGACGCACTTTTAAAAATTATTACCTTTGGAAAAGCATCGGGAATTAGTAGTTATGGTCCCGCAATTGCGGCAATTGAAATGGCTTTGGAAGATCAGAAATATTTAGATGGTACAAATGAACTTTTCAATAAGTTTAGTCAAAAGGAAAATTACAATACACAACTTTCAGCCGACACTTTACTTGCTTTAAGAGATAAAAGTAAAAATTTCACTTTAGAATTCAATCCTTGAAGAGACGACAGTAGTGAAAGAACAGTTGAATTAGTAAAAAAAGGACAAGAATTTATTAATAAGTTTAATGCAACAAAAGAAAGTGCTTCACTCTTATCTTTTGCAATTTACAACATTCAAAGTTCAATTGATAAAGAAGGTTTTAAAAGTAGCATTGAAGAATTAATTAGAACTTTAGAAAGTTTAAATGTTGATTTAAGCCAATTAAACTTCAAACAAGTAGTAGAAAACAATCAACCAATAGGATTAATTAATTTTAGTTCTGAAAATAAAAAACTTTTAAAAGACACATTTATTGAAATTTTAGGCATTAAAAATGTCAAAGTACCTGATGATAGCGATAGAAATGTTAATGCAAGAAGCAATGATGAAAAATACATGTATGTATTAAACAAAGTTCTTGATCAATTACTTTTAGCGACAGTAAATATAACAAAATAATGATGTTTAGGAAAAGAAGTCTTCGTGCTTCTTTTCTTTTAATTAAACTTAAATCATGTAATATATTAAATATGAATATGAATAAGTATGATGCATCAAGTATAAAGCAGTTAAAAGGTTTGGAAGCAGTTAGAAAACGTCCAGGAATGTATATTGGAAGTACGGATGTTAATGGTTTACACCACTTAATATGAGAAATTGTTGATAATTCAATTGATGAAGCTTTAGCTGGTTATGCTAATTTAATTCAAGTTACCTTGACTAAAGAGGGATCAGTTAAAGTTGAAGATAATGGTCGGGGAATACCTGTAGGTAAAACTGAATCTGGTAAATCAGCTGTGGAATTAATTTTTACTGAATTGCACTCAGGCGGTAAATTTAATGAGGGAGCATACAAAACTTCTGGGGGATTGCATGGTGTGGGTTCTTCAGTGGTTAATGCTTTAAGTTATAAACTAAAAGCACTTGTTTATAGAGATAAAAAAATTTATGAAACTATTTTTGAAAATGGTGATAATATTGTTCAAAAAACTAAAGAAATAGGTAAAACATCTAAACAAGGTACCTTAATTGAATTCTGACCTAATTATGAAATTTTTAAAAAAGCCAAATTTAATTTTGATGTAATTGCCGAAAGATTAAGAGAAAGTAGTTTTTTAATAAGTGGGCTTAAAATAGTTCTTTTGGATGAAAATACTAATAAAAAAATGGAATTTATTTATGAAAGTGGCTTAAGCGCTTTTATAAATTTTATTAATGACTCAAAAGAAGAAATTGGAGAAGTTTACACTTTTAAAGATACAAAAAAAGAAATTGATGTTGAATTTGCATTTCAATACACCGACAGTTATAGTGAAACGATGCTTTCTTTTGTTAATAATGTGAAAACTAAAGATGGTGGAACTCATGAAATTGGTTTAAAAACAGCTTTTACTAAAACTTTTAATGATTTTGCTCTTGAAGAGAAATTACTAAAAGGCAAAAACACTTTTGACGGAGAAGATATTCGTGAAGGATTAACAGTTATTTTAAGTGTAAAAATTCCAGAAAAATATCTTGAATTTGTTAGTCAAACAAAAGAAAAATTAGGAACTCCAGAAGCTAAAAGCGCTGTTGAAGAAGTTGTTGCAAAATCCTTAAAAACCTGAATTAGTGAAAACAAACCACTTGCTAAAAAAATTCTACAAAAAATTAAAAGAGCAGCAGAATCTAGAGCGGCTGCTCGCCGAGCGAGACAAGAAGCTAGAAGTACTAAAAATGCACTAAAAGAAAAACAAATTTTAAGTGGTAAATTAACTCCAGCACAATCAAAAAAACCCGAGGAAAAAGAATTATTTTTAGTTGAGGGTGATTCTGCCGGAGGAAGCGCAAAATTAGGAAGAGACAGAAAATATCAAGCTATTTTACCTTTAAGAGGTAAAGTCATAAATACTGAAAAAGCAAGGCTTTTTGATATTTTAAAAAATGAGGAAATTGCCACAATAATTAATACTATTGGAGCAGGAATAGGAAATGATTTTGACATTAAAAAAGCTCAATATGGAAAGATCATTATTATGACTGATGCTGATACAGATGGTGCACATATTCAAATTCTTTTACTCACCTTTTTCTTTAGACATATGAGAGAGTTGATTGAAAATCAAATGGTTTATATTGCTTTACCTCCTCTATATAAACTTACTCCAAATAAGAATAAAAAAGATATAGTTTATGCTTGAGACGAAACAGAATTAAAAGATTTACTAAAAGAAACACAATATAAAAATTCAGAAATTCAAAGATACAAAGGTCTCGGTGAAATGAATGCTGATCAGCTTTGGGAAACAACGATGAATCCTGAAACTAGAACTTTAATTCAAGTAAAAATAGAAGATGCAGCTTTAGCAGAAAGAAGAGTTTCAACTTTAATGGGTGATAATGTTGAACCAAGAAAAGAATGAATTAATGCAAATGTTGAATTTACAATGGAAGATGATTTTGAACTTATTTAACTTATTTATGGAGCAATATGGATAAAAATAAAGAAAACAAATTGAATGATTTGCTTAGCAAAATTATTAAAGAAAACATTGATTCCATTATGGGAGATCGTTTCAGCAGATATTCAAAATACATAATTCAACAAAGAGCTTTACCAGATGTAAGAGATGGGCTTAAACCTGTACAAAGAAGAATTTTATATTCAATGAATGAACTTGGTTTGCAAAATAATAAACCATTTAAAAAATCTGCAAGAGTTGTTGGAGATGTTATTGGTAAATACCATCCGCATGGTGATTCTTCAATTTATGAAGCTATGGTTAGAATGTCCCAAGATTGAAAAATGGGATTACCTCTTTTAGAAATGCATGGAAATATAGGATCGATTGATGACGATCCTGCTGCCGCAATGCGTTATACAGAAGTGAGATTAGCAAAAATTGCTGATCTACTTTTAAGTGACTTAAAGAAAAATACAGTGTCATTTGCTCCTAATTTTGACGATTCTGAAAAAGAACCAACTGTGCTTCCTTCTTTAATCCCAAATTTATTATTGAATGGTGCAAAAGGAATTGCATCTGGTTTTGCAACAGAAATGCCGCCGCATAATTTAAATGAAATCTTAGATGCTGCAATTGCAAAAATTAAGAATCCTGAAATTTCTTTAAATGGTTTAATGAAGCACATAAAAGGACCTGATTTTCCTACCGGAGGAGAAATTTTTGGAACACAAGGAATTTATGAGGCCTTCGAAAGAGGAAGAGGAAAAATTACACTAGTTTCAAAATACAAATTTAGTGAAGATAAGAAAAATAAATTTATTGAAATTACAGAAATTCCTTATGGAGTTATTAAATCAAAATTAGTTAAGGATATTGATTTAATTGTCATAAACCAGGGAATTAGTGGACTTTTGGATGTAAAAGATCAATCAGATAGACAAGGTATTAGCATTTTAATAACGCTAGATAAAAATGCAAATGAAGAAACAATAGTTAATTACTTACTTCAAAAAACAGAAATGCAAATTTATTACAATTACAACAATGTTGCAATTCAAAATAATTCTCCAAAATTACTTAATTTAAATCAATTGCTAGGAGAATATATTTCACACGTTAAAAAGATTAAAACCAAAACTTTAGAATTTGACTTAATTAAGTACAAAGCAAGATTAGAATTAGTTTTAGGATTTATTAAAGTTTCTGAAATTACAGATGCCGTAATTAAAGTTATTAGAGAATCAGAAGATTCCAAAAATGGTGTAATTCAAAATTTAATAAAACATTTTGATTTTACTTTGAATCAAGCAACTGCGATCGCAGAGTTGAGACTTTATAAATTAAGTAGAACTGACAAACAAGCATTTTTAAAAGAAAAAGAAGAACTAGAAACAAACATCAAATTTTGTCAAAATCTTTTAGATAATGAAGACGAATTCAATAAGTGATTAATAGAAATTTTAAAAGAAATTAAAAAAGAATACGGTGTACCGAGAAAAACACTTATTCATGATGAAAATATTAATATCTCATACAATGAAAGTGATTTAATTAAAGAAGAAAATGTTTATTTGAGTGTGACTAAATATGGCTATTTAAAAAGATTTTCGGAAAAAATTTATGAATCAAATAACTTTCTAACCTATGGTACTAAAGAAGAAGACAAATTAATTTATTTTGACAAAGTAAACACGATTAACAATGTTCTTATTTTCACAAATTTTGGAAATTATGCTCTTTTACCTGTTTACAAAATTGATGAAAGTAAATGAAAAGATAACGGAATTCATCTTAGTGAATTTGTGGAACTAAAATCTGGTGAAGAAATAGTTAGTGTGTTAAATGTTCTAGACTTTAATCAATTGAAATACGTATGTTTATTTTCAAAACAAGGGCAAGGAAAAAGAGTCTTATTGAAAGATTTTGAAGTTAGTAGAATTAGCAAAACTTATACAGCTTTAAAATTGACAAATAATGATGAATTACTAGACGCAAAATATTCAGATGGATTTAAAGATGTTTTACTAATTACTAAACGAGGCTTAGCTTCATTATATAGTGAGAATGATGTTCAAATTTATGGAACAAAAAGTAATGGAACTAGATCATGTTATATGCCACCTATAGATGAATTAACTGCTTTTGCGATGGTATCAAATGATGATGTAGTAACTTTACTTGCAAATGATGAATACATAAAAAACATCAAAGTTAGTGATATTACAAAGGTGCCTAAGAAAAATTTAGGTAAAAAACTTTTTGAACAATTCAAATATAAAGAACTAATTGTTAAAGATGCAGAAGTTACAAGTTCAAAATCTGAAATTTTTGTTAAAAACGAAAATAACGAAATAATAGTTGAATTAGTAAAAAATTATCCTCTTACTAACACATCAGAAGGATTCAAAAAAATCAAAATTGAAAAACCAATTGCTATTTCTTTTAAAACTCAATCAAACGCTAATTTAAATCAAAATATCAAAATGGAATATGAAAAAGAAAGCAAAGTAGAAAATAAAATGTTTGAAAAAGCTGAGAAAGAAATAGATGTTCTTTCTCTGGATATTGATTCAATCTTGAAAAAATTAAAAATTTAATAAGAAGGCCTTTTTTGCAGGCTTTTTTATTTTTTTCTATTTTATATTAAAATATATAGATATTTAACTAGGAATATATTAAGGAGAAAAATGAAGTTAATTATTTTTAGTGATATTCATGAAGATGGTTTTACTGCAGAAGAATTTATTAAAAAAGAAATTAAGGCTGCTAAAGCTAAAAATGAAGAATATCTAGTTATTAATGCAGGAGATAGTCAATTACCTGATGAATGAGTTGAAAAACACTTTGATTATTATGTTAAAGGCTTAGAAGACAAAGACAGTAAATTTGAAAAAACCATTCAATTTACTATTGGTGAAAAAAATGAAAAATCATTAAATTTTGTTTTAACTCATGGAAGCGATTTAACAGAAGAACCCGTTTTTCTAATAATGGAATCAAAAATGCCTAAAATTTTTCAGAAATTTGCAGAGAAAAACAATATAACTACAAAAAGAAATTGTTTTATTTTCGGTTTTTCACATTATCCAATGGATGTTAATTTAAAAAATGAAACATATATTATTAATCCTGGATCAGCAACACTGCCAAAAAATGGATCAGTAGCAACATATGCTGTTGTTGATTTTGATGAAAAAGAGCAGGTTATCAAAAACGTTAAATTTAACAACACATCAATTTTAAATGATTATGATGAAATGCATATAGTGCATATTTAGAGGTGAATATGGAACAAGAGACAAAAAGAAAATTTTTATTTGCCATTGATTTAGACGGGACATTGTTAGCATCTTCATCTACAGGTGAAATTCATGAAAAAACCTTGAATGCAATTCAAAGAGCTAAAAACGAAGGTCATGTTATTTGTATTTTGACAGGACGTCCATGAAGAAGTACTAAACCAATTTATGAAAGATTAGGATTGGATACAATTGTTGCTAACTACAATGGCGCGCAAATTCACAATCCTAAAGATGAGAATTTTATTCCTTACATTAAATATCTTGATCTAAATGAAATGTTATACGTTCTTGGAGATCCAAAAGTTGCAGCAGAAATTTCTAATGTTGCAATTGAAGGACCTGGATGAGTTCAATTGCAAAAAAGAGACAAAGATTTAGAAAGCGTTTTTGGATTCAGAGAAAGTCCAAAATTCGTTGTAGGAATTAATTACAACAAGATTCCACTTAAGCCAACAGGAATTATATTTGATGTTAAAAAAACAACAAATGTTGAAGAATTAAGAGCTTATTTGAAAAGAAAATATGGTGATTTAGGGGAATTTTCTTATTGATCAAAAGGTAAAGGATTGACACCAGTTTTTGATATTACCAATGTTTCGGTTAACAAAGGAAGAGCTTTAAGCTTATTATGTCGTTATTACAACATTGAACTAGAAAATACAATTGCGCTTGGCGATGGTTTTAATGATGTTCCTATGTTCAAAGTTGCCAAAATTTCAGTTGCAGTTGGGAATGCATCTTCTGATGTTAAAAAATATGCAACGGTAAGATTGAGAAAACACAATGATGAAGGTGCAGTTGGTGAATTTATTGAAAGAATTCTTAACGAACCTGAAAAAACAATAGAAAAAAGTAACCAAGTATTACAAAGAATGATGAAACAACGTTCATCATTTGATAGCGAAGATGAATAAAAATCAGTTTATAATTTTGCCTAATTTGACTTTTTTAAAGGATAAGAAAATCATAGGAATTGATGAGACTGGAGTTGGAGATTATTTTGGTCCCATTGTTTCGTGCGCTGCTTTTATTCCTCTAAAGAATATAGAAAATGTAAAAGCTTTAGGTATTAAAGATAGTAAAAAAATAGCAGACAAAAAAATTTTAAAAATAAGTGATGAATTGAGTAAACTTGTTTATTATTCAATTCATCACTTATCTCCGCAGGGATACAATTCACTAAATAAAATCTATAACTCAAACGAATTAAAAATGTTTTCGCATTTAAACGCGATTCAAAAATTACAAGAGAGATTAGAAATAGATTACATATTTATTGATCAATATTCAACATTAAATAGTATTGAAAAATATTATGAAACTTTTATGTCTAAAAATTGAGCAAATTTAAAACCATTTAAAACTCAAGTTCTTTTAAGTACTAAGGCTGAAGATATAGATTTAAGTGTTGCAGTTGCTTCTGTTTTAGCAAGAGGATATTTTTTAAGATATATGAAAGATATGAACGAAAAATATAATATTGAATTTCCTCTAGGAGCAGGCAAAAAGGTCAAAGAATTTGTACAAGAATTTAATAAAAAAAATTCTGTAGACACATTAAATAAAGTTGCAAAAATGCATTTTAAAATAAACAAATAAGTGAAAAACAAATCACTTATTTTTTTAAATTTGTGATTTTTTTATTTTTGTATAAAAAAATAAAAAAGGGTTTAAAATTGTGATATGAAAAATTTAGCTAATGAACTCCGTCCACAAACTTTAGATGAAATAATAGGACAAAAACATGTGATTGAAACTTTGAAAAAAGTGGCCAAAAATAAATTAAACACAAGTTTTATTTTTTTTGGAGAAAGTGGCACAGGTAAAACCTCTACAGCAATTGCATTAGCTAATGATATTGGATATTCTTATGGATTATTTAACGCTACTTTACATTCGAAAAATGACCTATTAAAATTGTTAAAAGAACATGATGTTGTTATTATTGATGAAATACACCGACTAAATAAAGATAAGCAAGATATTCTTCTTTCTTATTTGGAATCAGATTTGACAATAGTTTATGCAACAACAACGGAAAATCCTTATTTTAGAGTCAATCCAGCGTTAAGAAGCAGAATGCAGATAAGGCAGTTTAATAAACTTTCAGAAGATGATATTTTTCAAGGGCTAAAACTAATTCTAGAGAAACATTTTTCTCATTTAGAAATTGAAGATGATGTATTAAAAAACTTAGTGAAATTTTCAAATGGTGACTATCGTAATTCAATTAATAATCTACAATTAATTTCTTTATTGTCAGATGATAAAAAAATTACAGAAGATAATTTGAAAAAGTTTATACCTAATATTAATTTTTATAGTGATATGGATTCCAATGCTCATTATAATAATTTATCCGCTTTTCATAAGTCACTAAGAGGTAGCGATGTGGATGCTGCCTTGTACTATGGTAGTTTGATTTTAAAAACTGGAGATTATCAGGGTTTATATAGAAGACTAATTTGTGTCGCTTATGAAGATGTTGGTTTAGCAGATCCTAATCTAGCTTTAAGAATATCAACGGCGTTTGATAATGTTGAAAAATTAGGATTTCCAGAAGCAAATTTACCAATTTACTATTCAATAATTTCTGCTGCTTTAGCACCTAAAAGTAATTCTGTTTATTTAGCTTTGAGCAAAGTTCAGAATTTTATAGACCAAGGAAATATTTACGAAGTCCCAAAACATTTGCGTGATTCACACTATGCAGCTGCTAAGAAATTAGGTGATGGAATTGATTATTTATATCCACATAATTTTCCCAATTCAATTGTTAAACAGGATTATTTGCCAAAAGAAATAAGAAATATAAATTTTTTTGAATTTAAAGAAAATGATCTAGATAAATTAAAACAATATTATGAACAAATAAAAAATCTTAAGGAGAAACATGAACATTAATTGAGATGAAATTTTAACACTAGAAGATTTAAAACAAGCCAAAAATAAAATCTATGCTAAAGGAAGTGAACTTTTTGAACTTCAACAACAAATAAGAAGTGCCTCACCAGAAGAAAAAAAAATAATAGGGCAAAAAATTACAGAACTAAAAAGTTTTTTTGAAAACAAATTTAAAGAAGCAGAGTTAAAAATTGAAAATGAAAAAATTAACAAAATTATTAACTCTGAATACCATGATGTTACTAAACCATTACATTTTACTGGATCACTCCATCCAATAACAATTATTGAAAATAGATTAAGAGATTGATTTATTCAAAACGGATATTTTGAATCAAAAGCAGGAGAAATTACTAATGATCTTTATAACTTTGAAAGATTAAATATTCCTAAAGATCATCCAGCGCGTGATATGCAGGATTCACTTTATATAGATTCATCTTTACTTTTAAGAACTCATAATACTGGAATAAGTGCATATGAGTTAGAAAAAAGAAATAACAAACCAATTAATACTTTTGCTATTGGAAAAGTGTATAGAAATGATGAAGATGATGCAACACACTCACACCAATTTACCCAATTAGACTTTGTTAGTGTCGGAAAAGTAAGTTTTCCTAATTTAATTTGAACATTAAAATCTTTACTTAGTTATGTATTTGAAACAGACTTAGAGTTAAGATTAAGACCAAGCTACTTTCCTTTCACAGAGCCAAGTGTTGAAGTAGATATTTACTACAAAAATAGATGAATAGAAGTTTTAGGTGCTGGTATGCTCCATCCTAATGTTTTAAAAATGGCCGGTTACGATGTTAAAAAATATAATGCCTTCGCAGCTGGTTTGGGTCTCGAAAGACTTGCAATGATCAAATATGAAATTAAAGATATTCGTGAATTCTATAAAAATGATTTGCGAACTTTAAATCAATTCAATGATGAAAAATAGTTTTTTAGATTTTCATTTACAAGAAATCCAAAAAAGCTATTTTAAAGAACTATTAGAAAAAATAAAAAGAGAAGCAAAAACAAATACCATTTTGCCTGCACAAGATAAATGATTTAGAGCATTAGAGTATTTTGCTCCCGATGAAACAAAATTAATAATTTTAGGACAAGATCCTTATTATTTAAAAAATCAAGCAGATGGTTTAGCATTTAGTTCAAATTTTTCACAAACTCCTAAAAGTTTACAAAATTTGATGCTTGAAATTAAAAAGGACTATCCTAGTGCAATATTTGAAACTAACAAGCTAGTTTCATGAGCAAGACAAGGTGTTTTATTACTTAATACTATCTTGACGGTAAATGAAAATAAGCCACTGAGTCATAAAAATTTTGGATGAGAAATTTACACTTCTAATCTAATTAAATTTATTTATAGGCAAAATCGTAAATTTATTTTGCTTTTGTTAGGAAATGAAGCGTTAAATTTCTATAAAGAATATTTGCAAGAAATAAATTTAGAGAAAATTATTTTCAGATCGCATCCTTCGCCTCTTTCATATGCTAGAGGTTCAAAACCTTTGAAAAATTCTTCTCTTTTTAAAGAAATAAATAGTTTATTACCTGAAAATCAACAAATTGATTTCAGTATTAGAAAGGATAAAAAATGTTAGTTTCATTAAAGACATTAAATAAATTCATAAAAGGCATCAAATTAGATTTAAGTGTCGAAAAAGCCATAAATAATTTAGGATATGAAGTAGAAAGCATCACTAAATTTTCGCAAGTTGAAGGGATTAAATTTGCAAAAGTATTAGATGTTTATAAAAATGAAAAATCAGAAAATTTAAACGTCGTACACCTTCTAACTAATAATGGAGAAATTACCATTCAAACAGTAGCTAAAAATGCGCAAAAAGGAATGTGAGCTGTTGCTTTTGTTGAAGGTGCTAAATTAGGAGATATTGTTTTTGGAGCCAAAAAAATGGCAGGTGTTTTATCACAAGGAATGTTATCAGGATATCCAGAATTAGGTTTTGATGTTAAGTACTTACCATACGATGAAGATGATTTAATTATGTTAGATGATTCAAAAATAACTTTAGATATGGATCCTGTGGAATATTTTGAATTAGATGATTACATAATTGACATAACAACACCATCAAATAGAGCAGACATTAATTCTTATTATGTTTTAGCATTAGAATTAGCCGCTTACTATCAAAAAGAATTTACTTGATACAAATGAGATGTCGAATATAAAGCAAAGTTTAAAAGCAAAATGAGAATCAATAAAAATGCTGCAAAAGCATTAAGTTTTTTTGAAGTTAAATTAAAAAATACAGAAACTTCTTTAAACGATCAATTATTTTTAGCTAAACACAAAGTGGAAGCAAAAAATAATTGAGCAATTGATATTACTAATATGAATTTATTATTAACTGGTGTGCCAACGCATGCTTATGATAAACAATTAATTGGAAATGATATTTCTTGTGATTACTTTACTGGAAAAGTTACAATTTTGGGTAATAAAGAAGTTGAAGTTGAAAATGTTTTAGCAATCAAAGATGACAAAGATGTTATTTCATTAGCTTGTGTTATGGGATGTGAAAATTCTTCAGTAAATGACAAGACAACTCATATAGCTTTTGAAATAGGTTCATTTGACCCTAAAAGCGTAAGAAAAGCAGCAAAACAAATCAAAATAGATTCTAATTCATCAATTCAAGGTGCTCGTGGTGTTAATAATGAAATGGTGAGAATGGGAATTAAGTTTCTTCAATATATGGTTCACAAATATAAACAAGATTATAGTCAAGTTTTGAAACTACCGAAAGCTAAAAAAAGAACTTCAATTATCCAAAATCGTCATAAATTAGCTACATATGCAAATTTAAATATCAAAAATTTAGATGTTTTTAAAAAAGTAGAACAACAATTAGAATACATTGGATTTGAGCAAAATAAAAATAGAATTTTAACTCCTATTTATAGAAGTGATATTCATACTTATGAAGATATCATTGAAGAATATTTTAGATTTTATGGTTATGATCATTTTAAACCTGAAGCACCATATTTATATACAACAGAAGTTGTTTCCAAAGACATTAATAAAGAAATGTTAAAACATATGGGTTATCAAGAAATTAGAACCTTCACTTTAGTAAGTAAAAATAAAAATATTTTTAATCCATTTGCTTTTGAAAAAAATATAGATTTAGAAACTTTTGTTTCTTTGGAAAGAGAAGCAGTAAGAAATTCAATTGTACCTTCAATGCTTGAAGTTGCAGAATACAATATTAAAAGAAAAATTGCAGATTTTAATTTATTCGAAAATGGAATGATTAATAATAATGAATATGTTTATGGTTTAATTTCAACTATTAAAGACATAGATCAAATGAAACAAGATATTGCAAACTTCTTAAATAGTAAGAATTTAGAATTTATACCATATACAGATAATGATTATGTTCATCCTAATTTATCTGCAAAAATTTACCAAAATGGTCAATTTATTGGATGAATAGGAAAAGTTAGTCCTAAATATTCTTCTTTAAATTTAATTGTTGCAGAATTTAAACAAGTAAAAATTAACAAAAATAAAAAAACTTTTAAAGAATATTCAAGTGATCCATTGAAAACTCTAGATTTAACATTTGCATTAGAATTAAGAGAAACAATAGGAACAAGAATTGTCGAAATTCAAGAAAATTTTGCACTTTACAATATTAAACAAATAGATAGTTTTGAAAAAGAAAACCAAAAATATATTACTCTAAGAATAGTAGCTGAAAGTGAAGTAATTAAAGCAATAAATGAAAAATATAACAAATAATGTGAGGTTAAATGTATAGACTTAGATTAAAAGATAAATTAGTTGAAGCTTCGATTAATAAAGAAGCAAAGAGACAAAGAAATCACATTGAATTAATAGCAAGTGAAAACTTTGTTAGTCAAGATGTTTTAAAAGCCGTTGGATCCATAATGACTAACAAATATGCAGAAGGTTATCCTGGTAAAAGATATTATGGTGGTTGTGAATATGCTGATGAAGTGGAAGACTTGGCAAGAGAACGTCTAAAAAAATTATTTGGTGTTAAATTTGCAAACGTTCAACCTTATTCAGGATCAACAGCAAATGCAGCAGCAATTTCTTCTATTTGCCAACCTGGAGATAAAATTATGGGATTATCTCTTTCTTCAGGTGGTCATTTAACTCACGGTTATAAAATTAGTTTTAGTGGTATTTATTTTAACGCAATTACCTATGATACAGATGAAAACGGTTTACTAGATTATGAAGCCATTAAGGAAAAAGCCATTAAAGAAAAACCAAAATTAATTATTTGTGGTTATTCAGCTTATTCAAGAGTAGTTGATTTTAAAAAATTTAGAGAAATTGCAGATGCTTGTGGTGCTAAATTAATGGCAGATATAGCTCATATTGCAGGATTAATTGTTGGCGGAGTTCATCCTTCTCCTGTTGGTTATGCTGATATTATTACTTCTACAACTCATAAAACTTTAAGAGGTGCAAGAGGTGCAATCATAATGACTAATGACGAAGAATTAGCAAAAAAAATTGATCGTTGAGTTTTCCCTGGTTATCAAGGAGGGCCTTTAGTTCACCAAATAGCAGGAAAAGCGGTAGCTTTTGGTGAAGCACTAAAAGATTCATTTAAAACTTATGCTCAAAATATAATTAGTAATGCTAAAAGATTTTCAAATAGATTTCTCGAAAAAGGTATCAAAATAGTTTCGGGCGGAACGGACAATCATTTATTTACCCTTAATGTTTATGATTCATACAATATTACAGGTAAAGATGCCGAAAAATTATTGAGTTATTTCAATATAACAACAAATAAAAATACAGTTCCTAATGATACTTTGAGTCCAATGATTTCTTCAGGCCTAAGATTAGGTACTGCCGCAATGACTTCTAGAGATTTTGATGAATGAGAAAATTTAGCAGATTTAATTGATGAAATCTTAAAAACAGGGCCAACTATTTTAGAAAATCTAGAATTATTTAACAAAATTAAGAAACAAATTAAAAAATGAACTAAAAAGTATCCTATTAAAAAATATTATAATTAAGCACACAAAATGTGCTTTTTTATTTTTACCCTTTTTTATAGTAAAATAAGAATATTATTTACAAGAGGTAACTTATGAAAATTTTAGGCATAGAAACAAGCCATGATGATACTTCTATTGCACTTTTAGAAGATGGAAAAATTTTAGATTTAATAACTATTTCACAAATTGAAATTTTCAAAGAGTTTGGTGGCACGATTCCAGAACTAGCTTCGAGAGAACACGTAAAAAATATTCATTTAATTTTGCAACTTCTCTTAAAAAAATGAAATTTAACTGAATTAGATTATATTGCCTATACAGAAAAACCTGGATTAATTGGAACTTTACAAATTGGATTTCTTTTTGCCAACGCTTTAGCTTTAAGTTATAAAAAACCTTTAATTCCAATAAATCATTTAGAAGGTCATTTTTATTCTGCTGCAATAGATTCTGAAATAAAATATCCTGCTTTATGTTTATTAGTGTCAGGCGGACATACACAGCTAATGTATATTCGAAACCCCTATGAAATAGAGATAATTGGCCAAACACAAGATGATGCAGTTGGTGAAGCGTTTGATAAAGTTGCAACAAAACTAAATTTAGGTTTTCCAGGCGGACCTATTATTGATAAATTATTTAAAAACAAAAATGACAATTCATACTATAAATTAACAATACCTAAAACAGAAAATGATTTAGATTTTTCATTTAGTGGACTAAAATCTCAAGTAATTAATCTTTATCGTAATTCCATTGATAGAGGTGAAAAACTCGATGAAGTTAAATTGGCTTGTAGTTTTCAAAAAACAGCAGTGCAGTATCTAATTGAACAAACGAAAAAAGCTATAAAAAAATATGAATTTGAAACACTTGTATTGGCGGGTGGTGTTAGTGCAAATAGTTTATTAAGAGAAGAATTTCTTAAATTAAGTACAAAAGCAATTATTCCAAATTTAAAATATGCAACAGATAATGGTGCAATGATTGCAATGTGTGCCTATGAACAGTTGAAATTTAAGAAAAATAAATAATCTTAAGCTTCTATGTAAATATATTAATATATAATATTAATTAATATTACTTATACTTAGTTTTAATATTAGTATTTTAAATTAGAAGGAGCTATGATGGCAACTAAAAAACCTGAAATCACTAACTCAATTGTTCGTCACATTGGTAAAATTGCTAATACTAGCAGTGGTTATACAAAAGAATTTAATCTTGTTTCATGAAATAATTATGAACCAAAATACGACATTAGAGATTGAAGCGAAGATCACGCACGTTCAAGCAAAGGTATTACATTATCTTTAGAAGAATTAAAAACACTTAAAACTTTAATTGATCAAGAACTTGAAAATTTAGAAAAATAATGTAAAAAAATCCTTGCATAAGGATTTTTATTGTTTTTATATTTAAAATGTTAATCAAGGCTCAACAAAGTGACAAAGAGAAAATTTTGACTTTTCTCAGACAAGAACCTTTTTATAATTTGTTTTTAATTGCTGATATTGAAAATTTTGATCTCCAATCTTCTCTTATTACTACTTTTATATTAAAAAATGATGATGAAATTAAAAGTGTTCTTTTAATTTTTGGTTTTACATTGCTTTACTTTGACCCATTCAATTTAATAAGTGAAAAATTGTTAAAAGAATTTTTTGATGAATACAATATAACTAATGTTCATATCAACCAAAATAGTTTTGAATTAAAGAGGAGTTTCTTTTCTAATTCAAATTTTAAAATTCACAAACAATTTTTAGCAACTTGCAAAAAATTAAAACAAATTGATTTTTCATTAGTTAAAAAAGCTGAACTTGAAGATATTGAATCAATTTGTAGAGGAAGACAAGAAATTACCGAATTTGATGATTTTAGAGGTTCATACGAAAGAGAATATGAAATTTATAAAGAAAATTTTCTTAAAAATATTTCTCATAATTTCATAATTAAAAATGAACAAAAAGTTTTAGCTCATGCATCAATATTAGCTTCAACAAGTCAAAGCGCAATGATTGGTGGTATTTATTGTTTAAAAGAACATCGAAAAAAAGGTTATGCATCACAGGTAACTGCAGCCTTAACTAAGTATGTGTTAGAAAATAATAAAACACCTATTTTGTTTTATGACAATCCAGAAGCAGGAAGTATTTATCAAAAAATAGGATTTGAAACTTTAGGATTTGTTTATACAATTAAAGTTAATTAGTTAAGATGGGGAATAATATATGTTTAATTTTTTAGAAAATCGTATTCAAAAATCACTTGCAAAAATGGCCAAAAAAACTGTTGTTAATGAAGCAGATATTTTAGAAACAACAAGAGATATAAAAATGGCACTCTTAGAAGCCGATGTTAATTTAAAAGTAGTAAAAGATTTTATAAGCAATGTTAAAACTAAGGCACTTGAATCTAGAATTGTTGGTTCTTTAAATGCTTCTCAACAAATGGTTAAAATTGTTCATGAAGAATTAGTTGACATTTTAGGAAAAGAAGTTAAAGAAATTAATATTACAAAAAAACCTTATATTATTATGATGACAGGTTTACAAGGTTCAGGTAAAACAACTGCTGTTGCTAAATTAGCTTATTATTTACGTAAGAAAAATAAAGTTAATAAACCTTTAGTAGTTGCAGCTGATATTTATCGTCCTGCTGCTGTTCAACAATTAGTTACCTTAGCTAAAAGTATTCAAGTTGATTATTTTGAACAAGGAGTAAATGAAAGCGCACAAAACATTGTGACAAATGCTTTAGAATTCGCAAGAAATAATGACCACGATTTAATTTTAATTGATACTGCTGGTCGTTTAGCTATTGATGAACCATTAATGAATGAATTAAAAGATTTAAAGAAAATTGCACATCCACAAGAAATTTTCTTTGTGGCTGATGCTTTGAGTGGGCAAGATATTTTGAATGTTGCGCAAGCTTTTGATAATGACTTAAATTTAACTGGTGCGATTATTACTAAATTAGACTCAGACGCGAGAGGTGGAGCCGCGTTAAGTATTTCTAAAGTTTTAAACTTACCTATTAGATTTATTGGAACAGGAGAAAAAATCTCTAACTTAGATTTATTTTATCCAGATAGAATGGCAGACAGAATTCTTGGTATGGGCGATGTCTTATCATTAATTGAAAAAGCAGAAGAAGTAATCGATCAGGACGCTGCACAAAATACTGTTGCCAAAATTTTAAAAGGCGAATTTAGTCTTGACGATTTAATGCAAAATTTAAGCCAAATGAAAAAAATGGGAAAAATGAGTAAATTAATTAAAATGATTCCTGGATTAGCAAACAAAATAAGTGAAGAAAAAATTCAAGAAGCAGAAGAAAAATTTAGAAGTTATGAAATTTTAATTAGCTCAATGACACAAAAAGAAAGAAAAAATCCAAAACTTTTAAAACAAGCAAGCAGAAAAGCAAGAATTTTAAAAGGAAGTGGAAGAAGCGCTTTTGAATACAATCGTTTATTGAATGATTTCGAACAAATGGTCAAAAACATGGGCGAAATGGCTAAAAAAATTAAGTCAGGAAATTTTGGCGATTTAACCAAAATGGGATTAGGCGGATTATAAAATGAATCTGGGTTTTTTCAATGTTGCGGGAAACAACGTCCCATGGCATGGTGTTTCACAAATTTTGTTTTATACTTTAGCAGTTTTAGGCGGAATTAGTATTATTCTTTTGTGGATATTCAAAAGACCTATAAAACAGCACTATTTGAAACATCATTATGTTTTAGGTATTTTTACAAAAAGAACATTCTGAACACTTTTTGGAGTTATTTCGCTTATTGGAATGGGAGTAAGATCAAGTGTTTTAGTACTTTCTCATTTTGAAAATTTATGAGAATCCATTCCTCTTCATTTTTGTCGTTTAATGTTAATTTTTTTAGCTATAACAGTTATTTTTAATAAACTACATTGAATTAAATATTTTGGTGCATTTTCAATTATTGGTGGAATTGTTGCTATTTCTTCGCCAGATTTAAATAAAAATATTGGACTTGATAATTTTTACTATTGAGACTACATTTTGGCACACTTATATGTTTTAGTTTTACCTGCAGTTATTTATGTCTTAGCTGACATTAAATACACATTTAAAGATACATTGGTTACTTTTGCTGTGATGCTCTCCTTAACTACAATGATGTTTTTTATCAATTGAGCAATTGATAGTTCAAATAGTGTTGATTTAAGCTGAAAATCAAATTACTTTTATTTAGGATTTGATAAATATAACAGTCAATCAAAATTGATTCCTTACATTCTCCAATGACCATTCAATTATGTAACTCTTACACTCTCATTAACTATCTATATGACAATTTACATTAGTATATGATGTATTCAAGATAAAGTATATTTTGCAAGAGAAGAAAGTGGTTGAGTTTTTAAATGAAGAAAAAGCAAAATGTGAAAAAAATACAAAAAATCTATTCATGAATTTTGACTTTTATTGCTTAAAAAAAGCCTAAAAGAAAAAAATAGAACAAATGTGTAAAATCTAATCATTATAAATAATTAGTAATATAATAAGATTATGTTAAGTAAAATTAACATAATTTTTTTTAGTTATTTTTAACAAAATAAAGCTTAGAAATATGCAGAAAATATTTGAAAACTCAATTTATAAAATTTTCTTAATCTATTGCCTAATTATCACAGTAATTTTTTGTGGTTTTTATCCATTGATGAAACTTTCATTGGCCTTTGGGTTTTTAATTGGAAGTTGTTTTTCTTTAATTTTTTTTGAATTAAGAAATTTTTTTCTTTCTAAAAGCCTTTTAGAAAGACAGATTAGTAAAAAAATAAAATTCAGTTTTTGAACTTTATTAGGTTTTTTAATAATCATGAGTTTATTAGCTTTAGCACTTTTTTTAGCAATTCAAATTAATGGATTTAGCAAAAGACTTTTTTTCAGTAAAGATATTTTGCACAAAACAATGTATCCAATTAATTTGATTGCTTTTGCTTTTGGCACTACTTCAATTCTTATTTCCGGATTTATAAGCTTTATTATTACAAAAAGATATGAAAGGAGGAAAAATGGACAAAATTAAAGAAGCCTTGTGAAATTGAGCACATCCGCAGTTATTTTCACTTTTTATTACTGTTTTGATATGTTTTATTTTAGCTTTAGCGGTTTTTATTCAAATCAAAAGATCTTCAAAACCAGATAAAGCTCCAGGAGCTTTTTTGCTCATTGTTGAAGGTTATATAGGTTATATTGATCAATCTTTTGATGAAGCAACAGAAGGCAAGATTCGTAAAACAAGAGTTTACATTTTCGCTTTGGCAACTTTTCTTTTAGTTGGGAACTTGCTTGGTTTAATTGGGTTAGAACCAGTTGTAACATCATATTCTGTCCCTTTTACTCTTGCTCTTATAACATGAATTGGAATTTATGTCGTAGGTCTGTTGTATCAAAAGTGAAGGTTCTTTAAAAAATACATCAATCCAATAGAATCAATTGGTCAATTTGCTCCACTGATTTCGCTGAGTTTCCGGATTTTTGGAAACATTATAGGTGGTTCATCAATTTTATTCTTAGCTTATTATGTATTTGGATATTTATGAACTTTAATACCTGGACAAGAAAACAATATGTGATTTTTCTTTGCCCCGATATTTACTTCATTTTTACATTTATATTTTGACGTTTTTGGCGCATTTATTCAAGCTTTAATTTTTACCACTTTGACAGTAATTTATTGAACTGGTGAGGCTGATTCTGTAGTCAAAAAGAAAAAAAACAAACAAAAAAATATTGAAACAATTGCAACGCAAGCAAATATTTATTAATTAATTAAATTTGATAGGAGAATTAAACATGACAGATAAAGGTTTAGTAGCCATTGGTATTGGTTTAGCTATGTTAGGAACATTTGGAACCGGATTAGGACAAGGAATTGCTGCAGGTAAAGCTGCAGAAGCTGTTGGAAGAAATCCAGAAGCAGCTTCAAAAATTCGTACAATGATGTTAATTGGTTCAGGTGTTGCTGAATCAGCTGCTATTTATTCACTTCTTATTTCATTTATTTTAATGTTCGCATACTAATTATGGAAATAAACGTTATTGACAAGGTATTACATGAAACAGGATTAAAAGGAGAATTGCAAGAAAAAATTCAAAAAATTTTTCCTTCAATTCCTTTAATGATTGCCACATTAATATCTTTAATTTTGATAATCGTAATTTTGTATTTCTTAGCTTATAAACCTGTAAAGAAAGCAATTAAAGCAAGACAGGAATATATTCAAGCAAATATTGATCAAGCTAAATCATTGCATCAAGAAATGCAACAAAAATTAGAAGAATCAAATCAAACTTTAGCAAAAGCACATCAAGAAGCTGACAAAATAGTGCAAGAAGGTATTAATCATTCAAATAAAATTGTTTTAAGTTACACTGCACTCGCAAGAAGTAAGTCTAAAACAATGTTAGAAGAAGCAAGAAGAGACGTTGAAAAACAAAAACAAGAATTTTTTGAAGAATCAAAAAATTATATTGTTGATGCTGCTTCAGAATTATCTAAGAAAATTTTGAAAAAATCAGTTGATGAAAAAGTACAAAGTGCAATGATTGATGAATTCTTAAAAGAAGAGTCAAACAAATAAAATTATGTACAAAAAAATCAATTTAGATGCATATGCCATTGCAATTTATGAATTGTCTCTTGAAATGAATGTTGCGCATGAAACACGTTACATTTTAACTGCGCTTTATAAAGAATTAAAAAAAGACGAGTTATTTATCGAAAATTTAAAAAATGGTGAAATAAGTAAAGAAGAAAAAAATGCTTACATTTCAGATGTTTTAGCTGGTTTTGAAAAAAATCAGTTGGCAATAAATTTTATTAACATTATTTTAGAGAATGGTGCAATTCAAAATTTAAAAAGAATTATTTCTGTTTATTTAAAAATGGTTAATCAACATTTAAATGTAAGATATGCTAAAATTTTTAGTCCCTTTCCAATTACAAAAGACAAATTAAACTTAATTAAAGCTAAATTGGAAAAAGATTATAACTGCATTGTAGACATTGATAACATTATTGATCCCAATGTTATCGGTGGATTCAAAATTAAAATGGATAGTTTAGTAATTGAACATTCTTTGGGTTCAGATTTACAACAATTAACAAATCAAATTAAAAGCAAAGACGGAGGTTTAAATGGCTAGTTCAATTCATGATATTTCAGCTATTATTAAAGACCGTATCAAGAATTTTAATGTGTCAAAAATTGATTATTCTGAAGTGGGGCACATTATTACTGTAGGAGATGGAATTGCACTTGTTAGTGGTCTTGAAAAAGCCAAAAATGGTGAAATTATCGTTTTCAAAAACAATATATATGGTTTAACTTTAAACTTAGAGGAAGAAGTAATCGGAGTTGCAATTTTTGGTAACGCAAATGCTTTAGCAGAAGGCGATGAGTGTCACAGAAGTGGTAAAGTTATTTCAGTTCCTGTAGGAGATGATCTTTTAGGTAGAGTTGTAAATGCATTAGGTGAACCTATTGATGGTAAAGGCGATTTGAAATTTTCAAAAACTAGTGAAATTTTTAAAGTTGCTCCTGGTGTTATGACCAGAAAAGAAGTTAATCAACCACTTGAAACCGGAATTTTGGCAATTGATTCAATGATTCCAATCGGAAAAGGTCAACGTGAGTTAATTATTGGGGATAGACAAACAGGAAAAACATCAATTGCAATTGACACAATTATCAATCAAAAAGGTAAAAATGTTAAATGTGTTTATGTTGCAATTGGACAAAAAAACTCAACAGTCGCACAAATTGTTAAAAAATTAAATGACTTTGGAGCAATGGAATATACAACAGTTGTTGTTGCAGGAGCAAGCGAATTAGCACCACAACAATACATTGCGCCTTATTCAGGCGTTACAATTGCAGAAGAATGGATGTCAAAAGGTGAAGATGTTCTAATTGTTTATGATGATTTAAGTAAACATGCTGTAGCATATAGAACACTATCTTTACTTTTAAGAAGACCTCCTGGTCGTGAAGCTTATCCAGGTGATATTTTCTATCTTCACTCACAATTATTAGAAAGAGCTGCAAGGGTTAGAAAAGAATTCGGTGGTGGTTCAATCACTGCTTTACCTATCATTGAAACACAACAAGGTGATATTTCAGCATATATTCCGACTAATGTTATTTCAATTACTGATGGGCAAATTTTCACAAAAGAAAGTTTATTTAATTCAGGACAAAAACCAGCTGTTGACGTTGGTTTCAGTGTTAGTCGGGTAGGATCTAGCGCACAAATTAAAGCTATTAAAGAAACATCATCATCATTAAAACTTGAATTAGCTCAATATAATGAAATGTTAGCTTTTGCGCAATTTGACTCAGACTTAGATGAATCAACCAAAAATATTTTGCAACATGGTGCTAAAGTTTACGAGTTTTTAAAACAAGAACAGTATTCTCCTTTTGACCAAATCACTCAAGTAGCTATTTTATTGGGAATTAAGGAAAAAATTATTAATCCTATTCCTCTTGAAAAAATAAAAACTTATAGAAATGAAGTTGTTAAATTAATGGAATCTCAAAAAGGTCAAATTTTAGCTCAAAAAATTAAAGAAAACAATAATGCTCTTAATGATGAATTAAAAGTTGAATTAGTTAAAGAATTAATTGCAATTGTTAAAAAAATAATTTCATTAATTCCTGAATATGATGCAAGTCTTTATTTACCTATTCCGGCTAAATGAAGTAATATTGGTGAATAATTATGGCTGGACAACAAATAATTAAAAACAGAATTAATGCTGTTCAATCAATTAAAAAAATCACACATGCAATGGAATTAGTATCAGCTTCAAAATTGAAAAAAAGTAGAACTGAATACAATAATGTAAAAAATTATTATGATTCAGTGAAAAGATCTTTTGATGCTATTCTCCATCACATGAACAAAAGAGAAATTGAAGAATTGTTTCCACAAAAAAATACAGGTAAAAAATTATATGTAATTTTTACTGGTGATATTGGACTTGCTGGATCATATAATTCAGCAGTTATAAAATTAGCTAAAAGTACTATAAAAAAGGATGATAAAGTAATTATCATTGGTTTTAAAGGTATTTTAGGACTTGAAAAAATTTTTCAAAATCAAATTATTTATAAACAAAAAAGTGAAGCAAATGCTGATCACTATAAATTAATTCAAGAAATAACTAAAAAAATTTATTTAATTTATAAAAATGAAAAATTTGATTCTATCAATGTAATTTATAACAAATATGTTAATAATCTAGTTCAAGTTGAAACAAATGAACACATTTACCCATTTGTTTTCAATAATGATAGTAAATTGCCTAAGGATAGTAAATATTTATTTAAACAAATAGAATTTGAACCTTCGCCACAAAAGGTTTTAAATGTTGCAATTCCACAATATTTAAACGCACATATTTATTTCGCTTATTCATCTTCAAAATTAAGTGAATTAGCATCAAGAAGAAGTGCGATGGAAACTGCTACAGAAAATGCAAATGAACTAATTGAAGAATTAGAAATTAAATACAACAGAAAACGTCAAGCAAACATTACTCAAGAACTTAATGAAATTGTTTCTGGAGCAAATGCTGTTTAATTTAGAAAGGAAAAACAATGCCACAAAATTCTAGTAAAAAAGGCAATTATGGAAAAATAGTACAAATTGTTGGTCCTGTTGTTGACGTTAGATTTGAAAAAGGTCATTTACCTGAAATTTTCAATGCTTTAGTTGTTGAAGATGAAGGACAAAAATTCACACTTGAAGTTGCACAACACATTGGAGATGAAACAGTTAGAACAATTTCTATGGTTTCAACTAATGGACTTTCAAGAGGATTAGAAGTTTTAGATACTGGTGCACCAATTAGTGTACCTGTGGGAAATAATATTCTAGGAAGAATGTTTGATGTTCTAGGTGACCCAATCGATTTAATGCCTGCACCAGAAACTAAAAAAATGTCAATCCATGCTCCTGCCCCTTCTTATGAAGAACAAAAAACTATTAGTGAAATTTTAGAAACAGGTATCAAAGTTATTGACTTGTTAATTCCTTATGCTAAGGGTGGAAAAATTGGTTTATTTGGTGGAGCCGGGGTTGGTAAAACTGTTCTTGTTCAAGAGTTAATAAATAACATTGCAACACAACATGGTGGTTTATCTGTTTTTGTTGGTGTTGGAGAAAGAACAAGAGAAGGTAACGACCTTTATCATGAAATGAAAGCTGCTGGTGTCTTAGATAAGACAGCTCTTGTTTTCGGTCAGATGAATGAACCTCCTGGAGCTCGTATGAGAGTTGCTTTAACAGGTTTAACAATGGCTGAATACTTCCGTGATAAACAAAACCAAGATGTTTTATTATTCATCGATAATATCTTCCGTTTTGTGCAAGCTGGATCAGAAGTTAGTGCTCTTTTAGGGCGTATGCCTTCAGCCGTTGGATACCAACCAACATTAGCTACTGAAATGGGTCAATTACAAGAAAGAATTACTTCTACACATAAAGGATCAATTACATCAGTTCAAGCTGTTTATGTTCCAGCTGACGATTTAACCGATCCAGCTCCAGCAACAACTTTTACGCACTTAGATGCTAAAACTGTTTTGGATCGTAATATAGCTGCTTTAGGAATTTATCCAGCTGTTGACCCCCTAGAGTCTAATTCAAGATTATTAGATCCTTTAGTTATTGGAAATGAACACTATGAAGTTGCACATAGTGTAATTAATATTCTCCAAAGATTTAAAGAGTTGCAAGACATTATTGCAATTCTTGGAATGGGAGAATTAAGTGAAGAAGATAAAACTACAGTTATTAGAGCACGTAGAATTAGAATATTCTTATCACAACCATTCACCGTTGCTGAAAAATTCTCTGGTAAAAAAGGTCAATATGTTAAATTGACTGATACCATTAGAAGTTTTAAAGCAATTCTTGAAGGTAAATACGATAATTATCCAGAAGAACTTTTCTTTTATGCTGGTGCAATCGAAGATGTTGAAGAAAGATACAAAGAATACCAAGCTACTTTAAAACAAACTAAAGAAAAAGAAGAAGTTAAAGAAACAACTTCAGAAAGTTCAAATGAATAATAAAACCTATTTAACAATTGTTACAGTTGATAAGATTTTTTATCAAGATTATGTTCAATTTGTTAATTTGAAAACAGTAGAAGGTGGAGATATTACTTTTTTACCAAATCATTCACCATTTGTAAGTAATATAGATGTTTGCAAAATGATTATTAAAGAAGAAAATGGAGACTTTAAATACTGTTCAATTGGCTCAGGTTTAGTTTATGTTGATGCTAATGAAATTAGAATTATCACAGACGACATAATTTTTAGCAAGGACATTAATATTCACCGTGCTGAATTAGAAAAAGAAAGCATGATTTCAAAAATTAAAACAGCTAAAACTAAAAATGAAAAAGCTATCTATGAATTTAAATTGCGTAAAGCAATCAACAGAATTAATGTTTATAACAATAAATAAATAAAAAAACTGCGGTTTTTTTATTTTTATTCTTTTAAAATTTAAGTTAAGTCATTTTTTAAAATGAACTGTAGAATGGTATTTATGAAACGTAAACTTAAATGATTATCTTTATTTTCATTTTCAATTTCACCAATTTTTTTGAGCGCAAGTTGCTACAATAAAACAAAGAATGATAGTAATTTTAGTAATGAATTAAATAGTCAAAGTTTTTTAAATTTAATTAATAATTCTAAAAAAATAACAAAAGAACAACTAATCTTGAAACTAAATAATTATTTAGTTAATCATTCAACAAAAAGTATTATTAAGGATTTGAATGTAAAAAATGAAAATTTGGTAATTTATGCAAATAATCAAAATTACCAAATGAAAAATGTGAATCTTGAAAAAATCAATAGTGGTATTTATCCAGAAATAATAAATAATTCTTATAAATTAGAAAAGAATAGTAATAGTAAAAATTCTTTTAGAATTCTTTTTTCTAATTTGCCTATTTCATACACAAATAAAGAAAAATTTGAAACTAGAATTTGAACTGAAAATAATGCAAATGGTTACAATTCACTTTCTTATAGACTTCCTAATTTACAACTTTTATCTTACTTAGCACAAACAACAAATCTTTTAAATGATCCTTTTAAAAATCCCAAAACAGAAATGAGAATTGAAGGTTTCTTAGCTTCAAAATTACAACAAGAAAAATATTTAAATGAACTTCTTTTTTACATTAAGGAATTCAATTTTGATGAAAATATTCAAAAAATATCTTTTAAATCTTTAGTTAAAACAAACAATTATTTAACGGCAACTTTGGATTTTTTGGACGATAATAATAAATCTCTATTAAACCAAAATGACCAGATAAAAATTTATTTAGATGAATTTCAAAATAATGAAAACTTTTATGCACAATATAAAGATGTTTTAACGAATAAAACACTGAATTTAAATGATGATTTAGAGAATGTGAATTTGGTTCTTTTTAATGAGCAGTATCAAAATCCTACAATAAAATTTAAAGACAATATTTTAGGAATTAATGAATACGATCAAACAATGCATCCTGATAAGAAATATAAACAGTTTAATATTAATTTATTTAAATATCTTTTTGATAATTATCAAGATTTAATTGAAATAACTAATGTTGAAAATAAAAATATCAAAATCGAAAAATTTGAATTTTCAAAACTTTTAAATAATAGTTTATCAATTGGAAAACTGTTTTTAAATGATGGTCAAAAAACTTATCCTTGATTTAGCATCAACTTTACCCCACATAAACATCTTTTTGATGGTTTCATTATTAAAAATGAATTGGGTTTATTTTCAAAGTTAAACTCCCAAAATTATTTTAGTTATAACACTTTAAAAAAAGAAAATAATCAAATTGAATATCCGCAAGGCATTGATGCAAATGAGTTTTTTGAACAAAATTTCATAGACATTGTTAATTTTTTAATTGAAGAAAATATTTCAAATTTAATTCTTTGAAATAATTTTCCTATGCATGAAAGAACATCAACATACATTGTTCATAATAAAAATGAATTTGAGAAAAAATTATCTTTACTTTTTTCTCAGTTAGTTCTTCTTTATTACATTACCAACAAGGAAAATAATACTTTAATAAAAGAAGTAAAAGTAAAAATCCTTGATGATGATACCAATTTTGGAAGTATATATCTTAATTTTGATTTTATAGATCATAATAATCAAAGTTTGTTAAACAATAATTTGAAAAATCAAAAATACGAATTAAAAGGTTTTAAAGGCACAAACTACAAATTGATTGATGAAAAAAGAAAAGAACTGGAATCACAAGAAAATAAAGAGTATCTAGAACAACCAATTAAAAATCAAACATTACCTTATTTAAAAAAAGCCGTTTAACTATTTTTCGGCTTTTTTCATTTCTTCTAATTTTTCTTTAACTCCTTTTTCAATAGCGTTTTCGATCATTTTTGCAATTTCTTCACTTTGCTCTTTAATTTCATTTTGTGTTGTTTTTTTCTTTGAAATAACACCCATAAATGATGCTGCGATAATTCCACCCGGAAGTGTAATAATTGCAATTCCCAAAATAGAAATAATAGGCACAATCATCTTAGTTATAGGTGCCAAAGGCACAAAATCACCATAGCCAATAGTTGTTAGTGTAATAGCTGTAAAGTAAACTGCTTGTCAATAAGTTTGCGCAACGTTTTTGTTTTCTGCATAAAAAGCTTCAGTACTTTGGTAACCTAAATCTTGATAATTTTTTAAAATATAAGTATTTTCAGTGTAGTAAATTGTTAACCCAAATAAGAAAATAATTGCAACAATAAATATAAATGAATAAATTAAAATAGATTTTTGTTCTCTAAGTGAAGAAGAAATATTTTTAAATGCGTAAAAAATATTAAGAATTAAAAATAGTCTTAAAAATCTAATAAGTTTTAAGCTTCCTAAAATCTCAAAAAATTTTATTTCTTTTCCTTGACCTAATCAAATGTTAATTACTATTAAAGAAGGAAGTAGAGAAACAAATGTAATTAAGAAAATAGATGTTAAAAAGAATTTGAAAAAACTTTTTGCATATTTGCCTTTGTATTTTTTGTCTCTAGTCGGGTAAGTAACTGCTCTTAAAATAAAGTCGATCAAAAGAACAATAAAAGTTATAACTTCGATTGAAGCAGCCAAACGTAAGAAAAATGTTGGTGTTTCTGTTTTATTATTTATAAGAGCAAAAGTAATAAAAGAAAAAATAATAATGAATGCTATAAAAACTGCGTAAAAATTTCTTATTCATTTAACTACAAAAGCTCTTTTTTTGTTATTTATATCTACATTGTAGTCTGAGCTTACAATAATTCCTATTTCTTTTAAAGTCTGTCATAATTTAGGTTTTGTTGGAACCAATTTTTTTAGCATATTAAACCTTTCACCAAAAGTTATTTATATAATAAATAGACTTATATTAATATAGCTTATTATAGTTTATAATATGAAGATACAAAAATTATTCAAAAAACGGAGACGTAATTATGGGAATGATAGTAATTGTTATAGTAATTGTTGTTCTTTTGGGCGGTTTCTTCCTTTATTCAACAATTAAAGATAGAAGACTTAGAAACATAAAGAAAAAAGAAAAAATTTTATTCACTAATTTATCAATGGAAAACAAACGAAAATTTGTTTTTAAATTAAAAGAACTCATTGATTTAAACGAACAATATTTGATAGATTTTAAACCTTCAATTGGCGATTACAAAATGAGTCAAATAACAGATGCAGCACGTAAATATTTAATGTCTTTCCAAGAAGATAAAGATTTTAAAGAATACATTGTAGCAGCGGATGATCAAAATGATTTATTAGAAGCTTTTGTATTGTTAAGAGATTCTAGAAGTAATTCATGAACTAAAAAGTTAGATAAAGTTATTAACTATTTAGACAAACTTTATCAAGAATATGACAAAGAAATGTATAAAGAAGAACTTGATCAAATTAAAAACGAATTAAAAGAATTTTATGTTAAGGAGTTTAGCAAATAATGGGTAAGACTAAAAATATAAGAACTAAGAAAATCAAAACAAGCACTTTAGTAAAAAACTTACCAAATTTATTGACGCTAGTTAGATTAATTTTAGTTCTACCTCTAATTGCTTTTGCAACAGTCATAGCTTATACTTTAAATCGTGATTTTGGTGTAACTATTGCTTTTCTAGTTCTATTTATTATTACATTTATTGCTTCAATGATAACTGATTTTCTTGATGGTTATTATGCACGAAAAACTAAGCAAGTAAGTGATTTTGGTAAATTATGAGATCCTATAGCAGATAAATTTACAACAGTAGTTGCTTTGATTTTATTAGTTATCATGAACGCTTCACCGCTTTGACTTGTAGCAGTTTTAATTTTAAGAGATATTGCAGTCGATGGTTTTAGAGTAATTATGGCAAAACATGGAATTGATGTAAGTGCCAAAAAAATGGCTAAGTTAAAAACATTAGTTTTAAGCATTTCAATTCCAGCAATGTTATTTGTTTTATTAATTTTAATTTCAATCGATTATGCACAATCAAATAGTTTAAATGGAAGTAATCCATATTTAAAATTTACTGCAAACAATGCACTTTATTCACATTTACTTTCAATTCCTTTAATGGTTGCTTTAGTATTTAGTTTAATAAGTGGTTTTCAATATTTTAGAAGCATTAAAAAATATATTAAATTTAATCCTTTTAAATATTCTCACATTGATGTTGAAATTAAAAAAGCGGAACTTAAAAACTCTAATGAAGATCTCAGAATAAATTTAAACAAACATAGAAATAATAAAAATCATACAGACGAAGTAGATACTAAAGAACCAACAATAGTTTTTGAAGAAAAAGATTATAAAAGAGATTAAAAATAAAAAAAATAGAAGTTGCTAAGGAACAATTTCTATTTTTTTATATGACTTAAGTCTCAAACAAACATGTATAACAAAATAATTACTAAAATGGCTATAATTGCGCCAAATATACCTCAAATTATTGTTGAAGAAATAATAATTTTTTTTCTTTTATGATTAATATTTTTTTTATCTCTATCAATGTCACTTAATGCAGCATCTAACAATTCATTTCGATAATTGTTTGGCAATTTTTCAATTTCTTCATTGCTAAAAATTCTAATTTTTTCAGCGTCCAAAATGGAAGTAAGAACTAATTCATCTTTTTGGTTCGTTTCTTTTTGTTCTTTTATTTTATTTTCGCGACCATTCTTATTAAAGAAATTAACTATTTTTTTCATGTTCTAATTTTAAACAATAAATATGAAAATAAATTAAGAAAATGAAATTATATTTAGCATATAAGATGGTAGTGTGCTAAAATACTAACTATGGCTAAAAAAGATTTTTATGAAGTTTTAGGCGTAAGTAAGAACGCTACTGAACAAGAAATTAAACAAGCATACCGTAAATTGGCAATGCAATATCATCCAGACAAACTAAAAGATGGAACAAGTGACCAAAAAATGCAAGAATTAAACGAGGCTTACGAAGTATTAAGTGATCGTGAAAAGAGAGCAAATTATGATCAATTTGGAACAGCTGATGGAAGTCCTAATTTTGGAGCAGAAGGCTTTAATATGGGAGGTTTTGGCAGTTTCAGTGATATATTTGGTGATTTAGGAAGTTTCTTTAATTTTGGCTCTTCAAGAAAAAATAGAACTTATCAAAAAATTAAAGGTGAAGATATTGAAGCAACTATCAATATCTCTTTAATTGATGCAATTAACGGGAAAGAAATTAAACAAAAATTAAGAAAATATGAACTCTGTGAGCACTGTAATGGATCAGGTGCAAAAGATTCTTCAAAAATTCAAACTTGTGATCAATGTAAAGGACATGGACAAGTAAATAAACAAGTTAGAACACCTTTTGGTGTGATGCAGTCAACCACCGAATGTAACAAATGTAATGGTAGTGGTAAAGTGATTGTTGAAAAATGTGAATTTTGCAAGGGAGCAGTTTATGTAAAGAAAGAAAAAGTTGTTACTTTTTCAATTCCTAAAGGAACAATGAAAGGTAAAATTATTAAATTACCTGGATATGGTGAAAGAGGATACAATGGCGCTCCATCAGGTGACTTAAATATTCACATTAACATTGAGGAACACAAGTATTTTAAATACAATGGTAAAAATCTTTATTTAACAATTCCAGTAACTTTTTTAGACATTATTAATGAGAAAACCATTGAAATTCCAACTCCTTATGGTAAAGAATTTATTAAACTAAAATCTTCATATAATAATGGTGATCAAATTGTTATAAAAACTGCAAATTCGGTTGAATTAGGCTCATATGGAGCTTTAATTGGAATTATTAATGTTGTAATGCCTAAGTTAAATAGTAAAAAAATAAAAGAACTTAGTGCTTTTTTAAAAGACTATGATGATGATACAAACGCGGATTTTAATAAAGAAGTAAAAAAATCTAATTAATCACTTTCTTAAAAGTGATTAATTTTTTATTATAATGAGAGATATGATTAAAAAAGAAGTTAAACCAAAAGATTTAAAAGAAAATTCAATTAATTCATATTCATATGAATCGTTTTTAAACAGCTTAATTAAAGAAGATAAACAGTTTGCAAAAGATTGAAAAAAGTTTGAAAATCTTTTTCCTAATAATACTATTTTAAAGGATAACAAGGAACTTTTTTCAAACACAAATGATTACAAAAGAATAAATGATGCAATTGAAATTGATGATACTGGTTTGAGACAATTATTATTAGAAACTAATGAATTAGAAAAAGAATATGACTTTGCTAAAGTTAATCCTTATACGAATTTAAATTTTTCTTCTAATGAATTTAATAATGTTTTAAAATCATTAGAGAATAAATTTGAACAATCAAGAACAGAACTAGATGATAATAATCTTTTTGATGAAATGAACGACGATAAAGAATCAACGACAGTAATTAAAGTGCATAACAAAGTTATTTTGCTTTAGTATTTTTAAATATTAATACTAACTATGTATTAATATTTTTAATATAGTATAAAATTTGTAATTAGAAAATTTGGTGACTTTTGGAGGAAGAGATGAAAAAAATTAATATTGCAATTGATGGACCATCTGGAGCAGGCAAATCTAGTGTTTCAACAGAAGTAGCAAAGAGGCTTGGATATACTTTCATTAACACAGGAAGCTTTTATCGAGCAGTTGCTTACAATGCTATTGAATTAAATATTGAGGTTGATAATCAGCAAGCAGTTGTTGAATCTTTACAAACTCTTGATTCAAATGCAATTGAAATTGATGACAAAGAGCAGATTTTTTTAAGAAAAAAAAATATTTCAATTGATATTAGAGCAGATAAAATTTCCAAATTAGCCTCTAAAATAGCAGCGTATAAAGAAGTTAGAGAATTTGTTGTAGCACTAATTCAAAACATTACTAAAACTGGAAAAGGTTACATTATGGATGGGAGAGATACAACATTTAGAATTATGCCTTTTGCAGAAACTAAAATTTTTCTAACAGCTTCACCAGAAGAACGTGCAAAAAGAAGATTAAAACAAAATGAGAAATTAGGATATAACACCAATTTTGAAATTGTTCTTTCAGAAGTAAAAGAGCGCGACTATCAAGATACTCATAGATCAACAGACCCATTACACAAAGTTGCAGATGCAATTGAAATTGATTGTACTAATATGTCATTCGATCAAGTGGTAGACAAAGTTATTGAAATTGTTGAGAAAGAGGCTCTAAATGAGAAATAATGTAATTGCTATTATTGGAAAGCCTAATGTTGGTAAAAGTACTCTATTTAATAGATTAGTTGGTAAAAAAAGTTCAATCATTTATGATCGTCCCGGAGTTACAAGAGATAGACTTTATGAAACATTTAAGTGAAATGGTCAAGAAATTAAAGTTATTGATACAGGAGGAATTGAAGTATCTAATGCGCCTTTTCAAACGCAAATTAGAACACAAGCAGATATAGCTATTGAAGAAGCTAATGTAATTATTTTTATGGTTGACGGAGTTAGTGATATTACTAATGATGATCAAATGATTCTAAGTAAATTGAGAAAATCGAATAAACCAGTAATAGTGGTGGCAAATAAATTAGATAATATTTCACAATTCAATTACTCATGATATTCATTAGGCGTGGACAATATTTTTAGAATTTCTGCGCAACATGGAATTGGTGTAGGTGATGTTTTAGACGAGTGTTTAAAACATTTAAATTTAGATGATTTAGAAAGTGAAAATAATTTTAAATTATCAATTATTGGTCGTCCAAATGCTGGCAAAAGTTCTTTATTAAATCGACTTGTTAATGAAAATCGTTCAATTGTATCTGATATTGCAGGAACAACGCGTGATAGTGTTAAAAGTATTGTCAAAATTCATAATCAACAATTTGAAATAATTGATACAGCTGGAATTACACGTAAAAGCAAAATTGAAGATGATGTTGAGAAATATGCCTTAATGAGAGCTATTTCGTCATTAGATGAATCTAATTTATCAATTATCATGATTGATGCAACACAAGAATTATCCCACTTTGATGCGAGAATTATTGGTTATGCTTTGGAAAATGATAAACCAATAATTATTGCTGTAAACAAGTGAGATTTAGTTGAAAAAGAAACAAATACCATGGTTGATTTTGAGAAAAAAATGAGAAATAGGTTTCATTTTGTTCCATGAGTACCAGTGGTATTTATTTCTGTAAAACACAATCAAAGAGTTGATAAATTAATTACAACAATTCTCAAAGTTAAAGAAAATCTTGAAAGAGATGTTAAACCATCAGTTTTATCAAACTTTATTCGTGAAACACAAATTGTTCAACCTGCTGCTCCATATAATGGAGGAAGATTAAATATTTATTTTGCACGTAAAAATCCAGGACCAATTCCGACATTTGTTTTCTTTGTTAATAATAAAAAATATTTACATTTTAGTTATGAAAGGCATATTGAAAAAGAAATTAGAAAAGTGCTTGATTTTACTGGATGCCCTATAAAACTAGTGTTTAAAAACAAAAGTGGTATGGAATAATAAAAAATCTTGTTAGCAACTTAGCCAACAAGATTTTTTAACGTTTTAAAAATAAAATTGCTATACGAAGAGCTATTATAATGAAGTTGGTTGCCATTCTACATCCAAAAAACATTCCATGAAGAGTGATTTCTTTTCTAATTGATGCATTATCAATAAAAGTTAATTGATAATTATTATTTAATTTATTAATAAAGTATCAATCAAGTGCCATATAGGCTGAACTTAAAGCGATTGATATAATAGAATACATTACTTCATAAAATGCTTTATTAAACGCAAAAATTGCTATAAACAACATGATTATAATTGAAATAGCCAAAGTAATTATCACAAGTCATAACAATCTAATTTTAATTAAGTTATAAGCAGCTAAGAGTCCAGTAGCTATCATTAAAGCGGTAGGAACTAAAAGTAAAATTAATCATTCTTTTAATCTAAACTCGGGAACTAAGAACAAAATTCCTAACATAGAACCTAGCGCAAGCATAGTTATAAAATTAATTATAACTGTACCGGGCAAATTCATCTTTGAATAAAATTTAGCTTGAATAAAAGGTCCAACGAAAATTACTATCAATAAAACAATTGGATAAATAATAGTGGCAATAGTATTACTAAAAATTCTATTTAAAAGTCCTGAATAAGCAAATATAATAGCAGTTAAAAACGCAACTAATAAACTAACACTAAATCAAACGATTGTTGAAGCAACTACTGATTTCTTCTTAAGCAAAGAACCGATATCTGATCCTTGATTTGTAAAAGAATCATTCATTTGATCTATTTGAATAAATTCTTGATTTTTCATATGTTTAATTATATTAAAAAAAATAAAAAAAATCACTCAAAGAGTGAAATGGCTGCCCCAGTTAGATTCGAACTAACGCATGACGGAACCAAAACCCGTTGCCTTGCCGCTTGGCTATGGGGCAAAATGGTGGAGGGGGAGGGATTCGAACCCCCGAACCGTGAGGAAGTGGGTTACAGCCACCCGCGTTTGGCCGCTTCGCTACCCCTCCATTTTTTGCTAAATTGCTTTACTATTATAAAACAAATATAAAAATTTGCAAAAAAAAATTTAATAATTTTATTTTTTTAATTCTTTTTTTGAAAAGAATTAAATTTTAAACAAAAAAAGACAAAATGTCTTTATTTGTTAACATAAATATGATTTTAAAAAATTAGTATAAGTAGAGAAGAATAGGTGTTACTATAGTTATTCCGGCAAAAAGTAGAGTAAAAGGTATAGCAATAATTAATTCTTGTTTATAAACTAAAGAAATATTAAAAATAATATGAATTAATAAGGCTAAAAAGACAATAAAAATTAAAAATGCAAGAGGCAAACTAATATATTTATTTCTTTCTTTTGGATCATCTTGAAATTTAATTTTTTTAATAAAAAGCAGAGGAATAAGAGCTTTAGAAAAAGAGTTTTTTTCCGCCAATAAAACTCCAAGTGAATAAAGATAGAAAAATAAAGAAATAGCTCAAAGAATGGCAAAATGTTTTACAAATACAAGAAAATTAGTTGTTCCATAAGGAACTATATTTTCTCCATTTTTGTCAAGAGTAGTTTTGCTTATTCATTTTAAAATTTCATTAATTGCTGGATAAAAAGCAAAAGATAAGACTATGAATAAGATGGCAAAACTATTTAAAAAAATGATAATACCTTTTTTGTTGATTTTACGTTTCATTTTTCTCCTATAAAAGTTATAAGAAAATTCTATACTCTTTTTTAATTAAATTTATAAAATAAAAAATAAGATATTTTTATTAATTAACTTGTTTTTTAATTATATTTAATAAAATTATTTTATAAACATTCAAATTTAATCTTGAATTTGAATTTTTTTACCCCTTATTCGAATAATTAGTTAAAAAAGGAGAAATATGAAAAAAATCGCAATTAATGGTTTTGGTAGAATCGGACGTTTAATTTTACGTCATTTAATTGAAACAAAAAACAAAGATGTTCAAGTTGTTGCAATCAATGATTTAACAGATAATACAATGTTAGCTCATCTTTTCAAATATGATACAGCTTTTAGACCATTTAATGGAACAGTTGAATTAAGTGAAAAAGGCATTGTTGTAGATGGAGAAGAAATTCAAATTTTTAGTGAAAAAGATCCCGAAAATCTGCCATGAAAAGATTTAAATATTGACGTTGTAATTGAATGTACAGGTTTTTTCACTAAAAAGGATTTAGCTTCAAAACATTTAACAGCGGGAGCAAAAAAAGTTCTTATTTCTGCACCAGCAGGATCTGATGTTAAAACGATTGTTTACAATGTAAATCATGACACTTTAGATAAAAAAGATCAAATTGTTTCAGCGGCTTCATGTACAACCAATTGTTTGGCTCCAGTTGTCAAAGTTTTAGTAGATAATTTTGGTGTTAAAAATGGTTATATGACTACAATTCATGCCTACACTGCAGATCAAATGTTACAAGACGGGCCTCATCGTAAAGGAGATTTAAGAAGAGCAAGAGCAGCAGCATCAAATATTGTTCCTTCAACAACAGGTGCGGCTAAAGCATTAGGCTTAGTTATTCCTGAAACTAAAGGAATTTTAGATGGAAGCGCATTACGTGTTCCAACTATCACAGGTTCATTTGTTGACTTATCAGTTCAATTAGAAAAAGAACCAACAATAGATGAATTAAATGCAGCTTTTGAAAAAGCAGCCAATCAAACACTTAAATATGAAACAGATCCAATTGTTTCTTCAGATGTAATAGGTTCACATTATGGCTCAATTTTTGATTCTACTTTAACTAAAATTCAAGAAGCTAACGGACAAAAACTATACAAGGTCTTTGCATGATATGATAATGAAATGTCTTATGTATCACAATTAGTTAGAACACTAACTTACATGACAAAATTAAAATAATTTTTTAAGCACTTTTCTATTAAAGTGCTTTTTTATTTAACTTATTCAAATACAAAAAAGTCAAAATAAAATAATGAATTTGACTAAAAAAGTTTTTATATGGTAATTTTTATTATCGTATCTTTTTTTGAATTTAAAAATAAGTTTTAATAAAAAAATAAAAATGTGCAATATAACGCACACTTTTTACATCATTCTAAGTTTTTTTAAGGCATCATTTGCGGCATTTTCTTCAGCTTCAGTTTTACTTTTTCCTTGACCTTTGCCATAGACATTATTGTCATGAATAACTTTTGATTCAAATAAGGAATTACTTAAATTTATTGTTTGATAATAAACAGCATTTTTTGAAAAACTTTGAATATATTCTTGAAAAGTTGTTTTTGAATCTTTTAAAGTTTTGTTTTTAACAAACTTTTCGGCAGAAGGATAAAGATATTTACTTAAAAAATTATTTGCTCTTTCTAAACCTTGATCTAAATAAATGGCAGCCACAAAAGATTCAAAAATATCGGCACCAACTTTTGGAGATTTTTTTACTTCTCCGCCCATATGACCAGGTGCAGTTAGCATTAAATTTTTTAAGTTCAAAAATTCGCTAATTTCATTCAAATTCCTTGTATTTACCATATTTGATCTAAGTAAAGTTAAATAACCAGCATCAAAATCTTGATAATTTTTAATTAAGTAATTTGATACAAGAAATTGCAAAATTGAATCTCCTAAAAATTCAAATGTTTGATAATCTTTATCATTGACATTTTTTTTAGAAAATTTATTGTATGAAGAATGTGTTAAAGCTTGGCGATAAAGTGTTAAGTTGTTGGGTTTAATGTTATTTTTGCTAAGAAATTGAACAATATTTTCTTTGTTACTCATTAATTCCTAATTCAGCTTTAATTAAGGATAAAACATCATTTTCAATTGCCAATTTTATTTGATATAGTGCCCCTAAAAACGCTTTTTCATCACTTGCACCATGCGCTTTAGCAACAAGTCCATTTAAACCAATGACTCAAGCCGCTCCGATATTTCTATAGTCTAAAGTTTCAGCAGCTTCTTTAAAACCCTTTTTCATAAAAAGATAAGCGATTTTTCTTATAAATGATTTTTTAATAGTTTTTTTGAGTAAATTTTTAAAAGAGTTAATTGCTCCTTCATAACTTTTAACAACCAGATTACCGCCGTAACCGTCAACAAGGGCAATATCAATTTCACCTTCCAATAAATTACGAGATTCAATGAATCCTAGATAATTTAGTTTAGAATTTTCTTTTAATAATTTGTCAGCTTTTTGAATAATTTCATTACCTTTATAATTTTCAGTTCCAATATTGATCAAACCAATTCTTGGACTAACTTTTTTATAGGCTTTTTGAGCAAAAACATTTCCTATTCGTGCTCAATCGTAAATAAATTCTTCTTTGGTTTCGACATTGGCACCAGCATCTAGAAATAACAATTGATTATTTTTAATAATGGTAGGAAAAATAGCCATAAAAGCCGCACGAGAGATATTATCTAAGCGTTTTACAATAAAAGTTGCAGCACTTAAATATAGACCAGAATCACCTGCTGAAAGAACAGCATCTACTTTTTTATCTGCTAAAAGTTTAAGAGTTTGATTCATTGAAGTTTGTTCATGCAATGAAAGGCGTAAATTTTTAGGATTTGAACTGGTTAAATGATTATCAATAATTTCAAAATTGCTCGGTAACTTTTGATTAAAAAAAGCCAAAATTTGATCTTGAGGACCTACAAGAACAATTTTGAAATTATGATTATTTTGAATAAATTTTACACAAGCATTCAATTTTTCATTTAGTGCTTTATCTCCGCCGTTTAAATCAAAAGCTATTTTATACATACTACTTTAACCTCACTATTCAAAACCAATTAAAAAGTGATAAGTTGGTTGATTTCCGTCAACAATTTCAACTTCCACATTGTAATTGCTTTCTATGTACTCACTTAATTCAAGAGCATCTGTTTTAGTAGCTTCATTACCATAGTAAATAGTAATTAATTCGGTGTTTTTGTTCACATTAACTGCAATCAATTTTTTTGCTGCCTCTACATAAGAAGCTTCGCAAGAAACAATTTTTGATTTACTAATTCCAATGAAGTGTCCTTCTTTAATTTTAACACCATTTAATTTAGTGTTTCTTATAGCTTTAGTAACTTCACCAGTAGTAACTAATTTAATTGCACTATTTAAAATTTCTTCATTATCTTTGGCTTTAGCACATTTATCAAAATTAATCATTGCACTAATTCCTTGGATTTGACTTTTGGTTGGAATAATAAAAACCTTTTTATTTTTAATAGTTTGCGCAGCTTGTTGCGCAGCTAAGAAAATGTTTGAATTATTTGGCAAAATAAAAACATTTTTAGCATTAACAACATTAATTGCGTCAATAATATCTTTTGCTGATGGATTTTGAGTTTGACCACTTTCGATAATTGCGTCAACACCAAATTCGTTCATTCTTTCGATAATTCCAGATCCTAAATTACATGAAATAATTCCACATTCATTCATTTCTTCAGGACTACCATTGAGAATAACATTTTTATTTCGAGATTCATTAGCTTGTTTAGTCATGTTTTCTGACTTAATTTTTGCAAATTCGCCATATTTTTGAGCAAAATTTAATAAATCACCTGGTCTTAAAGTGTGACCATGAACTTTTACTAATTCTCCATCTTGCACAACAACAAGTGAAGTAGCTTTTCTTTGCAATGATTTTTCAAAATTAACTTTGTCAAATTCAGTTTCAGAATTTAATTCAAGAATAAATTCGGTGCAATAACCAAATTCACCGTCATAAACTTCACTATCGCTAATAAATTTATCAACTTCATCAACTTCATTTGAAATTTGAACTTCTTCACCATGAATAAATTTATTCATTCCAAAAATCATGGCATAAAGACCTTCTCCGCCAGAATCTGTTACTCCAACTTCGCGTAAAACTTTTAACTTATTTGGTGTTTCATCACATGCTTTTCTTGCGAACTTGACAGCATGTTCAAAAAATTCTTCTAATGAAGTTTCTTTAGTTACAATTTTTTCTAAATTTTCGGTGGTTTCACGAATAACAGTTAATATTGTTCCCTCAATAGGTTTTAACACTGATGAATATGCTTTTTTAGTAGCTTGGCGAAAACCTTCTAAAAGACCTAGAATGTCAACTTCTTTTTTATTTTCAAATGCAATTGCAAAACCTTTAAAAATTTGACTTAAAATAACTCCAGAATTACCTCTTGCTCCAAAAAGCATATTTTTAGCAATAGCACTGGCTACTATTGAAAGATTATCAGAAGTATTTTGTTTTAAATAATCAACTCCTGCTTGAACTGTACTTGACATGTTTGTACCAGTATCACCATCAGGAACAGGGAAAACATTTAAAGCATCAATTTTGTTTTTTGAATTAATTAAATTATTCGAACCTGACAAAATTAATTTGCCATAAGTTTCACCGTTAATATTTTTAATCATTGGTAATTCCTTCTATGAAAATATTTAATTTTCCAAGTTTAAATTTATTTTCTTTAAATCTATATCTCAATAATGAACTAATTGATTTTAAAATGTTTTTACAATTAGCATTTTTCAAAACAATTATGGAAACAGACAAGTTTCATCTACCTCCAACATTTTCAATTCTTATTTTTGATGTTGAAACATCTTTATTTTCATTTTTTGAAACTTCAAAAACACCAGGAGTGCTCTCTAGAATGTCAATAAAAATTTGTCTAATTGTTTCTTTTTCCATTTTAAGCCTCCTAAAGCGATGCTTGAAAAACAGTTATTTAATTTTAACAAAAAAATTTTTTATATATATCATAATAGTATATATGAATATAAATTTTAAATGATAAAGTGATTAATATGGCAGAAACAATTGAAAAAGTCATTTTTTTGAATTTTTTAGATTCTAATACTTCTGACAATGACGCGATTATTAAAGTGTTAGGAGAAAAAAACTCTTTTTATTTATTAGCTCAAGGAGTCAATAAGTCAGAATCTAAAAATCGAAATAATTTAATTCCAGGTGCGTTAGTTGAAATTGAGTATTTTAAAGCGCGACTAGCGAATAGCACAAGTAAATTAAAAAAAGCAAATATATTATCTAATATAGATTTAAAAAATATAGAAAATTTAAAATTTTTGCAACAAATAATACTATATTTAAGTAATTTTGAGCAAAGAACAACAAAAATTTATAATGCTTATTTGCAAGTTTTAGATGCTTTTGAACTTTTAACATCTGTACAAAAAATTTATGCTAAAACATTTCTAATTATGCAAGGATTAGAATATTGAGGAATAAATCCAAATTTTTTTGCTTGCTGCGATTGCGGACAAAGAGAACAAATAGTAGACTTTCGTTTTGAACATGGTGGTTATAAATGTATTAAGCATGCAGGAAATTATCGTAAAAGTCACAAACTTTTAATGCTTTTTTACTATGCAAAAAATGATTTTTATGCCTATTTAAAAGAAGCCACAGTTGAACTGGACTATCAAATTTATTATGAGCTACTCAACCATATTAAAAATAATGGTATTTATATAAATTGAGAAAATTTTGATAAGAAAAAAGTAAAATAGAATTAATTACTTTGTTACATTAAAAAACAAGATGAAAGGAATAATTTTATAATGCAAATTGGAAATAGTAAAATTGCTTTAGAAGCAATTGCAAAATACGACAACATAATTATTTTTCACCATGTTAGACCAGATGGTGATTGTTTGGGAAGTCAAGCTGGTTTAGCAGAGTTAATTAGAACTAATTATCCTATGAAAAAGGTTTATACGCCAGGAGATAACGCTCATGTTTTTGATTTTATGAATTATGAATTTTCAAAAATTGAGGACATAGATTTTTCAAATTCTTTAGGAATTGTAGTTGATGCTTCTTCAAGTGATAGAATTGAATGCGCAGAATTACTTTTAGAAAAAAGAATGACAGCAACTTTAAGAATTGATCACCATCCAAACGGTAGTGATATCGAATACGATTATTTATGAGTTGATGAACATTATGTAGCTGCAGCAGAAATGATTGCTGAATTAGCATATGATGGAAATCTAAAAGTTACACAAAAAGCAGCATCACATATTTATTTAGGAATGGTTACTGACAGTAACAGATTTATGTATGCTGACACTAGCGCTAGAACACACAAATTAGTAGCATTTCTCTATGAAAAAGGTGAATTAAATTCATGAAAAATTTTTGTTGAATTAAATAAAAGATCGATGATTGATCTTAAATTTAGTGGTGAAATTCTTCAAAACTTTGAACAAGAAGGTAGAGTCCTTTATTTCAAAATTACTGATGAACTAATGAAAAAATATAATTTTGATAGTTTAAAAGCAGCATCATTTGTTAATGAACTAGCGAACATTGAGAACAATTCATGTTGAGCATTTTTTATTCAATTACCTGATGGAAAAATTAGAGGACGTTTAAGATCAAATGGTCCTAAAGTTAATGAAGTTGCAAGACTTTATAACGGAGGTGGGCATGATAATGCTGCCGGAATTACATTAGATTCATTTGATCAAGTGCCTGAAGTTTTAGCACATTTAAATCAAGCAATTAAAGACTGAGAGAATAGATAATGCAAATAGGTACATTTCAAGAAATTACTAAAAAATTAGAAAAATATGATTCAATTGTAATTTTTCATCACATTCGTCCAGACGGAGATTGTCTAGGAAGTCAATTTGCACTAAGAGAGTTATTAAGATTAAATTATCCTAATAAACAAGTATATGCAGTTGGTGATAGCAAAGGCATTTTTTCTAATTTTATGAATTTTGATTTTGATGAAATACTAAACGATGAAGTTTTGGCAAAATCTTTAGGAGTAATAGTTGACGCCAATTTTAAAGAACGTATTCAAAATCGCGAAATTTTGGATAAAAATTTATTTCTAGAAACTTTAAGAATAGATCATCATCCAAACGAAGATGATTTGGATAAATGTACAAGATGAGTAGATTCAAATAGAATTGCTGCAGACGAAATGATTGCAGAATTAGCTTTTCAAAATAAATGGAAATTGAATAATAGAGCCTTAGAATTTTTATTTTTAGGTATTCTTACTGATAGTGGAAAATTTAGTTATTCAAATACAAGTGCTAGAACACATGAGTTAGTTGCTTATCTCTATAAAAATGGTCTAAACAGCGAAAAAGTTTTCAGAGGTTTGGCAGAAACTTCTCTTGAAGATTTACAATTACAATCAATATTGCTTGGCAATTTAAAAACTTACAAAAAAGTCGCTTGAACTTTTATTGATTTAAAAACTACATTAAGTTTGAATAAAAAACCTACAGAAGTAGTAAGGGTTAATTTAATAGGAAATATAAAAAATTATCCATTTTGAGTTCAATTTGTTGAAGAAGAAGATGGAAGATTAAGAACTGAATTAAGATCAAATGGCCCAATTGTTAGAAATGTAGCTCTTAAATGAGGAGGTGGAGGTCATGAAAGAGCTTCAGGATGCATGCTAAATTCATTTGAGGAAATTGACAATTTTATTGAAGATTGTAACGCAGAAGTTGAAAGATTTTTAAAGGAAGGAAAATAATGTCATTCATTGAAAAAAACAAATTACGTAATTCTGTTAGAAATTTTAATAGTGAAAAAGAACTAACAGAACAGCAAATTAATAATATTTTGGAAGCAGTTAAAAATGCTCCAACAAGTAATAATTTCTTTGTATCATCAGCTATAGTTGTTAAAGACAAGGATTTATTAGAAAAAATTTCGCTAACTTTAAAACAAAAACAAATTTACACATCAGGCTTTTTCATAGTATTTTTAGCTGATTTTAATCGTTTAGATTATATTTTAAATAATGAAAAAATTCATTATGAACCAACAATTAATGATTTATTAATTGCAACAGGCGACGCGTTTATACAAGCAACAAGCGCACAAGATGCAGCAATTGAAGAAGGATTAGGAACTTGTTTTATTGGTGGAGTAAGAGAATATATTTCTGAGTTAAAAGATTTATTAAATATTGAAGGTAATGCTTTTCCAGTTATTGGACTTGTCATTGGAAATATGGTAGAACAACCAGTAAGTAGTAAACCTAAATTAAATAGAATATACTTAAATAACTATAAAAAAGATGTATTAGCAAATGAAATCAAAGAATATGATGCCACATTAAATGAGTATTGAAAAGTAAGAAATATTGATGGCGACTATTCAAAATACTCTACTAATTATTTAAAAAATTCAAATGAAAAAAGTAAATTAGTAGAAAACATCATTTTGAAAAATTTCAATTTAAAAAAATAAATTAGGAGATATTTATGCCAAAATTCAAAAGAATTTTCATGATTGTTACAGATGGTTTAGGAATTGGACCTGATCGTGATCAAAAAGCATTCGGTGACAAGGGAGCAAACACAATTTTATCTGCTTCAAAATCAGCAATGTTTTTTATCGATACATGAAAAAAATTAGGAATTGGTAACATTACTACTTTAGAGGGTAATTATCATGTGAAAAAACCACTTGCTTACATCGCAAGAGTTCAGGAAGTTTCAAACGCAAAAGACACTTTAGCAGGACATTGAGAAATGATGGGAATTAAGACAAATGTTCCATTTCCAACTTTTGCAGAAAATGGTTTTCCAAAAGAATTGATCGAAGCGTTAGAGAGTGCTTTTGATGGAAGAAAAATCATTGGTAACAAGGCTGCTTCAGGAACAGAAATTATTGATGAATTAGCAGAAGAACAAAAAGAAACGGGAGCATTAATTGTTTATACATCAAATGATTCTGTACTTCAAATTGCTGCTCATGAAGAGTGAATTGGATTAGATAATTTATATCGTTATGGTAAACTAGCTAGAGAAATTTGTTCATCAAGACCTGAATGAAATGTTGGAAGAATTATTGTTAGACCTTATATTACTGGTGAAAATGGAAAATATGTTAGAACATTCAATCGTCATGATTATGCAAATAAACCACCAAAATTAATATTGAATGCATTACAAAATAAGGGTGTTAGAACAATTAGTGTTGGAAAAATTAATGACATTTTTGTAACTCAGGGAATTGGCGAACACTATCCTTCAAAAGGAGACGCTGATGCTATGGATATTACAATCAAATTAGCAAATGATCCAACTTTAGAAGGTTTTGTATTCACCAATTTAGTTCAATTTGATTCACACTATGGACATCGTCGTGATGTTGACGGATATGCAAGTAATATAGCTTTATTAGATGCAAAATTAGCTAAATTAATTAATGTCATGAAAGAGGATGATTTATTAATTATGACAAGTGATCATGGTAATGACCCTCTTTATCCAGGTTTTAACCACACAAGAGAATTACTACCTTTAACAATTTATTCAAAATTATTTAAAGATCCAAAAGTTTTACCAGATGTTAATGGTTTAGGAACTTCAGGAAACATTGTTGCTAGAAATTTTGAAGTTCCAATTGTTGCAGAAACAGGTGATGATATCTTTGATCAATTAGTTTAGAAAAATAAAAATCAACACCAAAGAAAGTGTTGATTTTTTATGCTGTTTTTTTAATATTTACAAAAAAATAGTTAATTTGATGATAAACTTCAGCTTTTTTATAAAAACGTAAATATAAATTTAATAAATTAGTTATCTTTTCCATTCAAATATTTATCGAAAAATTTTTCAATTGCTTTTTTAACAGCTTTGTTAGCAATTTTTTCAAGCACTAATTTTGTGAATTCTCTAAACTCTTCTGGGTTATCTTTATAATAGTCTCTAATTTCTTTGATGAGAGGTGCCATTTCCTTAAGAGCGGCAGGAATTTCTGAAAATTTTTTATTTTTAATATCATCCATTAATGTCAATGCTCTAGTTTTTAATTCTTCAATATTTTTAATTATAGGATCAGGTGTAGGTGTTGGCGGTGTAACAGGATTCGGTGCTGGTGTTGGTTTAGGATCAGGTGTTGGTGCTGGAGGTACAACAGGAGCAGGTGTAGGTGTATTGTTGTCTTTATCTGGATTACCATTGTTTGATGTATTGTTACATGCAATTGCAATAGGCGCCACTGTAATAATTGAACTAGTAGCTAAAAGAGGTTTTCAAAATTTTTTTAACATAATTTTCCTTTTTTATTTTTTTAAAGCAAGACAAAAAAGTCCTTCTTACCACTTATTTTATGTAAAAAAAAAAAAAAAAAGAAAAAGGCAAAATTTTTGAAAAAAATAATAAAAAATGTTTGAATACTCTATCTAATTTTTCCTAATTTAACTTGTTTATATGCAAAAAAGAAAATAAAAAAACCTAACATAAATTAAACATAATTTTTGCTAGGTTTAAATTACAATAAAAATTTGAATTCGACATTAATGGCTAAATATAAGCAGTTTCATTTTTAATTAATTTTTTGATTTTCTTACCATAACAAAATTTGTAATTTCAAGTATTAGATAACTTAATATTGCGAAAGTTATAAAAAGATAACTAATTAATAACATTGTTGTTCAACCATAAGGAATAACCATGAAATGTAATATAGTTCAAAGTATTAAGTTTATAACTGCAATGGCAAATGTCCATGCTTTGATAATTTGATAAATTTTTGTCTCTTTTTTAATAATGGTTAATAAACAAAGCATTGCTAATAAAACTATAAAAAAGTAAAATATAACTGTTGAATAACCAATCAAAGTATTCTCAAAACCTGAATTTAGGTTGTATATTTTATAAAATTCTTTATTTCCACCTGCTCCATAAAATTTTAACTGATTTGGTAAAGTTATTAAAATTCCCGCAATTGTAAAAAGAAAAAGGTATATAAATTTTCTAATTTTAATTATCATTATTTACTCCTAGTTTAAAATAAAGTTTATTTTAAAGTTAGTATATTCTTTTTTAAAAATAAAAAACATTTTCGATACTTTTTTTCTGCAGAAAAAACTTAATTTTCCTTAGAAAAAAAGTATGTTTTTGCACTTATTCAAAAAAATAAAAAAAAGAGAATTTTTCAAAATTATTCAAAAAATAAAATCTAGAAAAAATCTAGACTTTATTTAATTTATTAATTAATATTTGTAGTTATTTAAGAACTAAAGTTCATTATCTCATTTTGACGTTATCTCAAGAGCTATAAATGGATCGCCATATAACTCACTAAGTTTGTCAAAAATTGCATCTGCCTTAGCACTATCATTATTTCTTACTGTTGCTTTATATTCTTTTTCATACTGGGCTTCTTTTTCTTCTTTAGATGCACATGCAACAGCAACAGGAATAACTGTTAAAATGCTGATGATGCTAGAGCAGGTTTTCATAATTTTTTAAATTTCATAATTTTCCTTAACAAAAGTTTGCATTTTTTAACTATAAATAAGACAAAAAAAGCATTTAATTCTCTAAAAAAAGTTAAATGCTTAATTTAAATTTATTGATTAGAATTTGAAGTAATATCAGAAATTACTTCACTATTTCATTTTTGAACTAATTCAAGTGCTTTATCTGGATTATCTATATACAATTCTGCAAGTTTAGTTGCAACTTCTTGAACTTTTTTCAAGTTTCCACTTTTAACTGCTGTTTTATATTCTTTTTCATACTGTGCTTCTTTTTCTTCTTTAGACGCGCATGCAACAGCAATAGGAATAACTGTTAAAATTACTGATGATGCTAGAGCAGGTTTTCATAATTTTTTAAATTTTATAATTTAATCCTTAGTACACAAAACTATAGTTTTGCTTTAGTTGTTTAAAAAAACTGTTAGTAAAATTATTGAACAGTATTTACGTTTTTAGACTGAATTAAATATTCATTCATTTCACTAAGTATTTTTTGAATAGATTCTGTTGAGCAAGAAATTTTTATTTCTCTACCATTTGATAAAACCAAAAGAATAGCATCTATATTTCTACCTCTATATTCTTGTTGTGAAATGCTTTCAATATCTGTGTATTTATATCTATTTGATTTAACATAAATTGCTTTTGAATCATATTGACTTGGTTCAGAAGTATATACCGTTAAAACAATGATAGAAGGAACTATAAGTATAATGCTTAAAATCAACCCGATAATAGACGCTGCGAAAAGTATATCAATTATTTCGACATCTCTAATTCCAAGTTTGTAAGCAGCAACTAATCTTTCAAATCCTGGTTGTAAGTAATGAACGCCAAGGCTTGATAAAACAAGTAAAATAATAGATACAAAAAACATAATTGAACCAATAGTTAGTCCTTTTTTGCTAGATGGAATAATCTTTTTCATAATTTTGGTCTCCTTTCCTTTTCTCTAATAATTTTTACAAAAAAAAAAAAAAAAAAGAATTTTGTGATTTTTTTCAAAAAAAGAAAAATTTATTTTTCATTTTTACCTATAAACAAGCTTAAAAAGAAAAAATAAAAAACTTGGCACTTTAACCAAGTTTTAACATTTTAAATGTTTGATTTAGATTTTATTAGTTTGAATTTGAAGATTCATCATAAGCTGCTTCGCTAGTTCATTTTTTAACTAATTCAATAACTTTATTTGGATTATTTCTATACAATTCAGCAATTTTCTTTGATACTTCTTCAATTTTTTCAAAATTTCTTTCTTTAAATGCCGCTTTATATTCTTTTTCGTATTGTGCTTCTTTTTCTTCTTTAGAGGCACAGGCAACAGTAACAGGAATAACTGTTAAAATTGCTGATGATGCTAGAGCAGGTTTTCGTAATTTTTTAAATTTAATAATTTAACTACTCTATAAATTAAATTTAATTTTAAGTATTTAAATATGTTGTCCTAAAAATTGAAAATCAACTAATTAGCAATATTTGCATTTTTTGACTGAATTAAATACTCATTCATTTCACTAATATTTTTTTCAATAGAATCTTTTGAACAAGTTAATTTTACTTTTTTACAATTTGATAAAATCAAAACAATAACATCTCTCTTTTTTTCCATAAATGTTGTTTTTCGTGAAATACTTTTAATATCTGTGTACTCATATTTATTTGATCCAACATAAACTGTTTTTGAATCATATTGATTTGTTCCAAATAATCCAAAAACATTTAATGTAAAAATACTGTTATAAGTATTATAAGCCATTGCTGCAAAACACACGATTAGCATAATAATAGATATTGCAAAAAGAAAATCAATAGTGTCAAGATCTACAATACCAAGTTTATATGCAGCTGTGAATCTGTTAAAACCTGGTTGCAAATAATGAATACCAAGAATTGATAAAACAAAAATGATGAATTCTATAAATGTATTAATGGTAAATAAAGTTTTCATTTTTTTGCTTAATGGTATAACTTTTTTCATATTTTTCTCTTTTTTATTTCTCCTATTCTTTAATAATTTTTACAAAAAAAAAAAAAAAAAAAGAATTTTGTGATTTTTTTGTAAAAAAGAAAAAATATTTTCTATTTTTTACCTATAAACAAGCCTAAAATGAAAAAACAAAAAAACTTGGCACTTTACCCAAGTTTAAAATTTTAAATGTTTGATTTAAATTTGTTAGTTAGAACTTGAAGATTCTTCATAAGCTGCTTCTCTAGCTCATTTTTGAACTAATTCTAGAGCTTTATCTGGATTATCTCTATACAATTCAGCAACTTTCTTTGACACTTCTTCAATTTTTGAAAAAGATCTTGCTTTAATCGCTGCTTTATATTCTTTTTCATATTGTGCCTCTTTTTCTTCTTTAGAAGCACAGGCAACAGCAACAGGAATGACTGTTAAAATTGCTGATGATGCTAGAGCAGGTTTTCATAATTTTTTAAATTTCATAATTTAACTCCTCTATAAATTGAATTTAATTTTAAATATTTAAATTTATTGTCCTAAAAATTGTCAATCAACTAATTAGCAATATTTGCATTTTTTGACTGAATTAAATACTCATTCATTTCACTAATATTTTTTTCAATAGAATCTTTTGAACAAGTTAATTTTACTTTTTTACCATTTAATAAAACTAAAACAATAACATCTCTCTTTCTTTTCATAAATGTTTTTTGTGAAATACTTTGAATATCTGTGTATTTATATTTATTTGATCCAACATAAACTGTTTTTGAATCATATTGATTTGCTCCAAATAATCCAAAAACATTTAATGCAAAAATACTATTATAAGTATCATAAGCCATTGCTGCAAGCATTGCAATTAATGCAATAATAGACATTGCAAAAAGAAAATTGATAGTGTCAAGATCTTCAATACCAAGTTTATATGCAGCTACGATTCTGTTAAAACCTGGTTGCAAATAATGAATACCAAGAATTGATAAAACAACAAAGATGAATTCTAGTAATGTATTAATAATGTACTCAGTTTTCATTTTTTTACTTAATGGAATAATTTTTTTCATATTTTTTTCTCCTATTCTTTAATAATTTTTACAAAAAAAAAAAAAAAAAGAATTTTGTGATTTTTTTGTAAAAAGAAAAAAAATATTTTCTATTTTTTCCCATAAACAAGCTTAAAATGAAAAATAAAAAAAACTTGGTGCTTTAACCAAGTTTTAAAATTTTAAATGTTAAATTAAATTTGTTAGTTAGAACTTGAAGAATTATCATAAATTACTTCATTAGTTCATTTCTGAATTAATATAGCAGCTCCGTTTGGATCATCTTTATATATTTCAAGAATTTTAAATCCAATTTCTTGAAGTTTATGAGCATCCTGATTTTTAAGTGCTATTTTATATTCTTTTTCGTATTGTGCTGCTTTTTCTTCTTTAGATGCACAGGCAACAGCAACAGGAATAACTGTTAAAATTGTTGATGTTGCTAATGCCGGCTTTAACAATTTTTTGAATTTCATAATTTACATCCTTTGTTAATTAAATTTAATCTTGATGAAATATAATGCTTTAATAAATAACGATTAATTATTAAGAAATATTTATGTTTTTAGATTGAATTAAATACTCGCTCATCTCACTAATATATTTTTGTATAGAATTTTTTGGACAAGTGAATTCGATTTTTTTACCATTAAGTAAAACCAAAACAATGATGTCTGTATTTTTATTTATAAATGTCTTTTGTGAAATACTTTGAATATCTGTGTATTTATATTTATTCGATCTAACATAAACTATTTTTGAATCATATTGATTCTCTCCAAATATTCCAAAAATATTCAATTTAAAAATATTTTTATAAATACGAACAGCTATTACTGCGAACATTATAATTAAGACAATAATGCATGTTCAAAAAGCTGTATCAATGCTTTCAACACTATCCAATCCAAGTTTGTATGCAGCTATGATTCTGTTAGAACCTGGTTGCAAATAATGAATACCAAGAATTGATAAAACAACAAAAATTAATTCTATAAATGCATTAATGATGTATTTAATTTTCATCTTTTTACTCAATGGTATAATTTTTTTCATATTTTCTTTTATATTTTTATTTCCCCTTTCTCTAATAATTTTTACAAAAAAAAAAAAAAAAAAGAATTTTGTGATTTTTTTCAAAAAAAAGAAAAAATTATTTTTCATTTTCACCTATAAAAAAGCTTAAAATGAAAAATAAAAAAAACTTGGCACTTCAACCAAGTTTTTAATAAGAAGTTAATTATTTAACATCAACTGAAGCACCAGCTTCAACTAATTTAGCTTTAATTGTTTCAGCTTCAGCTGGAGTAATGTTTTCTTTAACAGTAGCAGGTAAAGTTGAAACTAATTTGTTTGCTTCCATTAAAGGTAAGTTTAATAATTCTTTAACAGCTTTAACAATACCTAATTTTTTACCATTGTCAGCAACGATGAATACTGATACTGATGATTTTTCTTCAGCTTCAGCACCACCAGCTGGAGCAGCAGCAACTGCAACAGCAGAAGGATCAATTCCGAATTCTTCTTTCATTGCTTCAACTAATTCCATAACTTCTTTAATTGACATTTCTTTTAATGCTTCGATAAATGTTTGTTTTTCTAATTTAGCCATAATATTTCCTTTCAAAATTTAGTTTTTATTTTGATTATTAAATTTGTTCTTCTTTCTTTTCACTAAGTAATTTTAATGAAAGAGAAAGTTGTTGTAATGGGCTCATAAGTGAACGAGCAAGAATTGTAAGAGCTTCTTCGTAGTTTGGTAAGGTAGCAATTTCAGCAACACCTTTTGCATCAACAACTTTACCTTCAAAAATACCAGCTTTATTTACAAATAATTTATTTTCTTTAGCGAAAGCAGCTAATACTTTGTAAGGAGCAAGTTCATCTTCATTGCTAAATGCATAAATGTTTGGTCCAACTAAGTGATCATTTAAATCTTCATGTCCTGCTGCGCTAGCTGCAAGTTTAAATAAACGATTTTTATACACTTTAACTTCAACGCCACTTTTTTTAGCTAGAAGACGAAGTTTTGTTAATTCAGAAACAGATAATCCACGGTATTCAGCAACCACAAGTGATTTTGTTGATTGAAGTTTATCTGTAATTTCTTTAACAGTGTCCTTTTTAATTAATCTAAAAGTAGATTCTTTAACTGTTTGCATATTTCTCCTTTCATAGTTTAATTTGAGCAATACACAATGAATGAAATTAAGTTTATACATTCGGCAACTTATTAAGTTTAAAACCGTTGCTGTCTTTACGTATTGCTTTTCAATTGTATTACAAAATTAATTTTTATATTTATTTATTTAAAAATATATTTTTATATATGTTATTAATTATCAATAAGGATTTTGTTTGCAAAAAGTTCATTTTTTAGATAATCAGACTTTTTTTCAATAAAAAAAATATGAAAAAGAAAAAAATATTTTATTGAGCATTAGGTTTGTCAATTATTTCGTTTGCCCTTGTGTCAAGTGCAGTAAGCTTTAACAACAAGGAAAGTAAACTAAAATTAATTGATTCGAAAACTTCTGAAAGTTATAAAGTAAAAATTTTAGGTGCTGTTAAACATGAGAAAATTTTAACTTTTTTTAAACCAATTAAAATTAAAGAACTTCTAAAAAAAGTTGATTTAAATTCAAATGCAGATTTAACAAATATATCTATGAATATGGAAATTAAAGAAAATTTTATCCTTAATATTCCAGAACAAACACAAAGAAAACTATTGTGAAAAAATATTCATAAAATAGAAGATTTAACGGGAATGAAAATATCAAAATCCCTAGCTTTAAAAATCTTAAAATTAAGAAAAGAAAAAATAAATATTACATGAAATGATTTAAAAGAAGTCAATGGTATTGGTTCAAAAATTTTAGAGAATTTGCAAAGCAAAATTCAATTATAAAAATAAAAAATTTGCTTTTACTTTTGCCATTAATATTTTTTTATTTTTTTAATTATCAAAATCTAAAAATTCTAAGCATTAGTATATTTTTATTTTTTTCTCTTTTGCTTTTATTAAACAATTGAAAAAATATTTTTTTAATTCTGCTTATTTGTTTAATTTACTTTCTATTTATTCATCAAAGAAGTTTAAAACTAATTGAAGGAAATTATGAAATTGAAGGAACAATTTATAAAAATGAAGAAAAATATTTTTTAATAAATTATGAAAATTTTAATATTTTAGTTTTTAAAAATTCTCATATTTCCTATGGAAGTATAGAAAATGGTAATTATGTCTATGGAAAAGGAGAATTAGTAAAATTAAATACAGCAAATTTCCCCCAAAATTGGTTATTGGAAAACAACATTAAATATCAATTAAAAAATGTTAATGTTAATTTAAGCGTAAGAAACAAATTTAATTTATTTCAAGAATTAAACTTGAATGAAGATAAAGATTATATTTTTTTCAATAAATACTGATTTAGGCTTATTTTGGGATCAAAAAATGATGTAAAACTAAATCAAATAGTTTCTGAATTGGGAATTAATCATTTATTAATTGCTTCTGGGTTTCATATCGAATTGATTTTTTTGTTTAGTTCGTTAATTAAAACCAGAAATGAGAAAAATAGAAAGATTATAAATTTGATTTTAATATTTTTGATTTTTAATTATGCAATCTTTTCAAATTCTCCAGTTTCTATATTGAAAGCATTATTTTTTAAAATCTTCAATGACTTAAACAAAAAACATAAATGAAAATTAAGTTATATAGATATTTTAATTTTGACAATGTTTTCTTTATTCTTAGTCAACAAATTTTGAATTTTTTCACTTTCATTTATTTTTTCATTTTTTAATACTTTTTTAGTAATTTATTTAAATGAAAAAATAATTTGCAAAAAAATAAAAATGAAAAAGTATTTATTTATCTCTTTTTTAATTTATCTATCAAATTTATTTATAACAACACAACTAACTCAAAAAATTAATTTAATAACTCCTCTTTGAATTATTTTATTAACACCTGTTGTAGAAATAGTTTATATTTTTTCATTTTTCTTTTGGTGAAGCAAACCTTTTTTAAATTTTATTTACTATCTCTTTGACAATTTACTTTGAATTTTATGAAAAAATTCACTACTTATAAAAATAAATTTTAAAATTGATTTTCATTTAAGTTACTATTGAATTTTATTTATTATTCTTTTTTATTTTTCCATTTTCAATTTTAGAAAAATAAAAAAAATACGCATTTTGCGTATTTAGTTTGGTCAAAATGATTTGGCGATCCCAAGAAGAGTCGAACTCCTAACCTTTTGGTCCGTAGCCAAACGCTCTGTCCAATTGAGCTATGGGATCATATATGGAGGCACCAATGGGATTCGAACCCATACATCAAAGTTTTGCAGACTCATGCCTTGGCCATTTGGCTATGGTGCCATTTAAAGCCTTTACATTATACATGAAAAAAATTTTTTTCTGCAAAAGTGCATTTTCATTATATCACCATTTATTTGATGGTGTAATACATTATATTCTAAAATTTAAAAAATGTAAAAAATTTCTGAGTAAAAACTCCGAAATTTTTAATTATTTTTAGGTAAGCATTTCTCTAATTCTTTTTTAAATTCTTCATTTTCTCTAATTAAATCTTTAAGTGCTTTCTTACCTTGCGCAATACTTTTATCTTCATAATAGTATCATGCACCTTTTTTCACTAAGAAACCTGAATTTACAGCACATTCTATTAATTCACTTAAAGCATCTATTCCAAGTCCATAGATAATTTCAGTAGTAAATGATTTATAAGGAGCGGCCAATTTATTTTTGACAACTTTAATTTTAATTTCATTTCCTGTAACGTCCTTACCATCTAAAATAGAATTACTTTTTCTCACTTCTAATCTTATAGAAGAGTAAAATTTCAAGGCTCTTCCGCCAGTTGTAGTTTCAGGATTACCAAAAATTACTCCAATTTTTTCTCTAATTTGATTAACAAAAATAATAGTTGTTTTATTTTTGTTTAAAGAAGCAGTAATTTTTCTTAAAGCTTTTGACATTAATCTAGCTTGACTTCCAATAGTCATATCATGCATATCACCATTTAATTCTGCTTCAGGAACTAAAGCAGCAACACTATCTACAACAATTAAATCAATAGATCCAGATTTAGTTAAAATGTCTACAATCTCTAGAGCTTGCTCGCCACTATCTGGCTGACTTAATATTAGTTCATCTAGTTTTACTCCAACATTTTTTGCATAAATGGGATCTATTGAATGTTCAGCATCAATAAATGCAGCAATACCACCATTTTTTTGAATTTCAGCAATGGCATGAAGGCAAAGAGTAGTTTTACCACTACTTTCAGGACCATAAATTTCAACAATTCTTCCTTTCGGGTAACCATTAATTCCCATTGCTTCATCTAGCAAATATGAACCAGAAGAAAAAGTTTCAACTGATTCAATATTTTCATTATCATTAAAAAGCATAATTGCTTCGCTACCAAATTTTTTTACAATGTCATTTAAAACACTTTCTATTTTTTTAGTTTCAATATTCTCATTTTTATTTTTTTCTTTCATATGTCTCCTAAAAAAATAATTTGAATTTAATGATAATTGTGAAAAAAATGAATTAATTAAAGAAAAACTCATTATTTGTATAATTTTACAATTTTAAACAAAATTGATAGTATATAATAAACTTAGATTTACATACTTGTAGTTTCAATTTAGATTAATAAAAAAAATGAAATGAGGGAAAATGAAAAAAAATAAAAAACTTTTTTTCAATGCTTTTACGTTTTCAACTTTACTTATTAGTTCTCCTTTTTTGGCAATTTCATGTGTAAATGAAAAAAATAATCCAGTTATTAATCAAGAAAAACATGAATTGATAGCTAATGATAAAGGTAGAGGATATTTTCCTTCTACCATAGAAAAAATGCTTCACAATGCACAAACAAAAGAAGACATTTTAAGTATTATAAATTCTTTTAGTTCTCAAAAATTAAATTTAAATACCAAAAAATTAAATGTAAATTTTGATAAATCTATTTTTAAAGATTTTACAGATCATCGTGGTAATCGAGAAACTAAAATAATATTAAATTTGGATAATGGCAAAGAGACAGAAGTTTTACTTAATAATTTAGGAATTAATAATGAATATGATCCATCAGTTCATGAATTTGAAAAACAGTTGAAACAATATTTCTGAGATGGTGAATTAATTATTGAGGGAATAGCAACTAGTGCAGCAGCAACTAAAGATGATGATTCTTTAGCTCAAAAAATTTCTAATGAAGTAAGAGCCCAAAAAACTTATCAAGAACAATTAGAAGTAATTAAAAAATATTTTGATGTTAGTTATGTAATTAATGACGAATATGACTATATTATAAATCAAGGCACACATTCGCACCCTAATGAATTACACTGAGTTTTTGGAAGAATTAAAAAAGATGAAACGGATAGAAATAATATTCAATGAATTTCAAATGTAATTAAGGGAATAGGAAAAGAAAGTAAATACGAAGATGCTCATGCGGGAGATTGAAACAATCCAACTTCAACTTATGCAATAGGATCTTTAAATTTCACACAGAACTTAACAAATTTAGGTAAAAGTACAACATCAGATGATTTTTTAAGTATTTTGAAAAATAAATTTCCAGATCCAAAATGAGATGATGAAGAATTATTAAATCTGTTTAAACAATACATAAATATAGATGGGGAATATGACAAAAATAAATACTCAGTCTTTTTTGATCTTCCATCTACTCACACACATGGTCCTGGAAACTTACATCTTTACTATCAATTAAAAGATTTTGACAAAAACACAATCATATATAAAGCAGTTGCAATTAATAATTTTGGTCAATTATTTACTGTTGGAAAATACCAATTCGCTAAATTTGCGGGGGTTTGAGAAAAAACAGAAAAAAATTTCCTTAAAGATAAAGCTTTATATACTTCAAGATATACTTTTTTAAAACAACTTTCTAACATTACTAATGTAGATGAAATGTTTGAACACATTAAAAATTACATTAATTTAAATGAAGTTGAAAATTCTAATGAAAAAGTATTAAGTTTTAATTTTAATCAATCTCTTGCAAATTTAAAATTCAAATCGGAATTCTTTAAATATTACATTGATAAAAATAATTCAAGCTACAACAATGTAAAAGGAGAAATAACCATTCAATTTGTCCAAGAGAACTTATTAACAGGTGAAAAAGAAACAACAGATCACATTATTAAGGGATTTAAAGGACAAAATAATAAAAGTTCATTATATAAATCATTATTTAATGGAGAAATTACTTTAACACCTATTTTTGATATTGTTAATCACGGTGCAGAGTATGGAACAGCGGCAAGTTTCTTAAATCTTTTAAAACTTAAAAGTAATTTTAATGATCAGTTGAACACATTAAAAGAATATTTTGGAGATTTAAACACTAATTTAGATGAGGAAAATTACGAATACGCCTTTGATTTAGATAAATCAGAAATAATTCATGACACCGATGCAACTGATATTTTAAATATTAAAGTGCTTAAAACAAATAAAGAAACTAAGAATAAAGAAGAAGCAATTTTACCTATTTATAATTTAAGTGTTAATGATGTTGATTTAACCAAATCTAACTTATTTAATGGTGAAATAAATATTGTTAATTACATTATTCCTTCTTATGATTTAGAAAATACAGACCAATATGAAGTGCCTGAAGCAAAAGTTTTCTTTGATGAAACTGTTAAAGAATCATTAGAAGAGACAAGTGATTTATTCTATGGCAAGGATGTGACATTAACAAGCAAATCTCTTTATCGCCAAGCAGATTTTGATGATGTAGATGAACTAGTTCTAGTCTTTAATGTTCAAAATATTCAAACACAAGAAATTTCTACTAAAAAAGTTATCGTCAAGAATTTTGGACAATACCGTAAATTAGGTGACTATGTATTTAATTTAAAACCTCCAGCATTAAATGATGATAACAAAGTCGCGGCATGAGAAATAAAAGAGGCATTATCTAACTTAGAAGGTCATGCAAAATGAGACAAACTACTTGAATTATTGATTCAAGATAAAGTTGTTGGTGTTGAATTTGATGGTGAAACTAAATTTAATGAAGTAAAACACACTTTTAACTACGCTATTTTAGAAGAAGAATACATTGGTGAAGCACCAACAAGTGGAAGAGCTCAAAATTATGGTTATTTAAGATTAAAATTAGCAGCTTACGAAGGTGATAATAGTGATAATCCTAGAGAAACATTGAATCTTTTTATCAAATTAGATCGTGCTTAAAAAATCAAAAAACGAAAAACATTTTAATTTTGTTTTTTGATTTTTTTTATTTTTTAATTTTCGACAGTGTTATTTTTCTCTATTAAATTAATATTATGAATTTGATAAATAAAATATTTTAATTTTCTATTTTTTAAAAAAATACTTTGCTTTATAATTGAAAAGCAACTATTACATTGAAGTATGAGGTTGTCGATACGCCAACAGCAGTTGTCAAGGACGTAGCGAGTAATTCATATGGAGTAAAGTTCTTTAAGAACGAAAGGAGACAACTAAATGAGCAAAATTAATGTCAAAGTTAAATCTTTTGATCACAAACTTGTAGATTTTGCTGCTAAAAAACTTGTTGAATTAGCAAGAAAAGAAAATGTACAAGTAAGTGGGCCTGTTGCACTTCCAACAAAAAGAGAAGTTGTAACAATCTTAAGATCAGTTCACGTTAACAAAAAATCTCGTGAACAATTTGAATCAAGAACATATCAACGTTTACTTGTTTTAACTAACAAAAACGGAAATCTTGATCAAGTTTTAGACAAAGTTAAAAGATTTGAATTGCCTGCTGGTGTAGAAATTCAAATGTCACAAAAATAAATCCGACTTATATTAAAGTAAGCGACGGTCATTATCGAACATAAGAAAGGTAATGAAACAACTTAATTGAAAGGAAATTACCATGAAAGGTATTTTAGGTAGAAAAGTTGGGATGACACAAATCTACACAGAATATGGAAACTCAATTCCTGTTACTGTGATTGAAGTGCAACCTAACGTTGTATCAAAAGTTCTAACAGTTGAAAAAAATGGTTATGTTGCAACTCAATTAGCAACTGGTGAACTTAAAGAAAAAAATGCAAACAAACCATTAAAAGGTCAATTTGCACAAGCAAAAACTACTCCAAAACGTTTTGTTAAAGAAATTCGTGGAATGGAAGGTTTTGAATTAGGTACAGAAGTTAAAGCAGATCTTTTTGCTGCTGGTGAACTTGTTGATGTAACAGGAACATCAAAAGGTAAAGGTTTTGCAGGTACTATTAAAAGATGAAACCAACACATTGGTCCTAAATCACACGGTGGTGGTGGTGGTAGCCAACCAATTAGACAAACCGGTTCTTTAGGGGACATTAGCGGTAACCGTGTTTTCAAAGGTATGACCATGCCTGGTCACTTAGGCGCTGAAAAAACAACAGTACAAAACTTAGAAATTGTTAAAGTTGATGTTAAAAATAACTACATTCTTGTTAAAGGTTCAATTCCTGGACCAAACAAAGGTTATGTTGTAGTTAAACAAGCAGTTAAAGGATTACCAAATCCAGCAGCTATTAAATTAGTTGATGTTAAAGAAGTTTTAAAAATGAATGAATTAGTTGAAAAAGCTAAAAAATATGGTATCGAAGTTATCGCTGGAATGCATTCAAGTGAATTAGAACCATTAATTGAAAAAGCTGAAGCTGAAGGAGAAAAATAATGGCAACAACCAAATCAACTCTTGAAAAATTTTATATTTCAGAAAAATTTGATAAAGCACGTAATCTTTCATTCAACTTCAAAAAAGCTAATCAAAAAACTGCTAAAAACTTCCCAACCTTTATTGCTGCAGTTGAAGAATTCATCGCAGTAAGTGAAAAAAGTAAGAATGATACAAGAGTATGATTCCACCGTGATGGTGCATACCGTGGTTCAGTTGGACTTGAAAAAGCAAAAGTGATTGTAAATAAAGTTACTGAATCAGATGTTAAAGATCATGAAGCTATTGACTTTATTGAAAAACAAGACTTAGTTGATAAACCAGCTCCTAAAAAAGAAAAAGAAGTTAAAGAAAAAGTTAACTTTGAAAAAGATACTACATTAGCTTTTGATGCTAAAGATCTTCCAAAAGAAGTATTTGCTTTAGAAAAAATCTACTCACAAGCTATTTACGACACAATTCTTTCAGAGAGAGCTTCAAGAAGACAAGGAACCCACTCAGTAAAAAGCCGTGCTGAAGTTAGAGGTGGTGGTAAAAAACCATGAAAACAAAAAGGTACAGGACGTGCTCGTGCGGGATCAACTAGATCACCTATCTGAGTTGGTGGTGGTAGAGCTTTTGGACCAACAACTGAAAGAAACTACACACTTAAAGTTAATAAAAAAGTGAAAAGAGCTGCTTTTGCTTCAGCGCTTACCTTATTAGCTAATAAACAAGCAGTTTTAGTAAATGATTTTACTTTAACAAATGCTAAAACTAAAGAAGCAGTGGCTAAATTGGAAGAATTAAAATTAAACAATTTAAGACACGTATTAATTGTTTCAACAGATGAAAATGTATTTAAAGCAACAAGAAACTTAACAAATGTTTTAACTGTAACACCTGAATCAACTTTAGTAGAAGATTTAGTTTGAGCAGATGTATTAGTGCTTTCAAAAGAAGGTTTAGAAGTATTTAAAGCAAGAGGAGAAAGATAATTATGGAATTAACTCAAGTAATTAAAAAACCTGTTCTTACTGAAAAATCAAACAATCTTCAAGCGCAAAATACTTACACATTTGTTGTTGAATATAGTGCAAACAAATATCAAATCAAACAAGCTGTTGAGCACATTTTCCAAGTGAAAGTTGAAAGCGTAAATACTCTTAAATATGACAAAAAATTCAAAAGAGTAGGACGTTACGAAGGTTATTTAAACCGTTATAAAAAAGCTGTTGTTACTTTAAAAGAAGGTTCAGTAATCAATTACTATCCAAACGAAGCTGAAGCGCAGGATGAAGCTAAAAAAGAAGCAAAAGCACAAAAAGTAGCTCAAGATAAAGCGCAAAATAAAGCTAAAGAAGCGCAATTGGCAGATAAAATTGCTGCTAAAAAAGCTAAAGCAGCAAACAATAAAGCAACAAACGCTGCTAAAAAACCAGTAACAAGAAGCAAAAAAGAAGCATAGAGGATTAAAAATTGCTTAAAAGAAAAATTCCTCATCTATTTTTAAGCAAAGGAGAGACAAATCATGGCGATTAAACATTACAAGCCAACTACCAATGGTCGTCGTAACATGTCTAGTCTCGATTATAGTGCTAACTTAAGTGGGCACAAACCAGAAAAGTCATTATTAGTAATTTTGAAAAAAAATTCAGGTCGTAACAACCAAGGAAAAATTACAGTAAGACACCATGGTGGTCGGGTAAAGAGATTTTACAGAATCGTTGATTTTAAAAGGAATAAAGACAACATTCCTGCTGTAGTTAAATCAATCGAATACGATCCAAACCGTTCAGCAAACATTTGTTTATTAGCATATGCTGATGGTGAAAAAAGATATATTCTTGCACCACAAGGAATTAAAGTGGGACAAGTTGTGGTTTCAGGACCAAATGCTGATATTTTAGTAGGTAACGCATTACCATTAGCAAACATTCCTGAAGGTACAACAATCCACAACATTGAAATGCAACCAGGAGCTGGTGGACAAATTGCTCGTTCAGCAGGTACTAGTGCACAACTTTTAGGTAAAGATGAAGACGGGAAATATGTTGTTTTACGTCTTAAATCAGGTGAAACTCGTCGTATTTTAGCACGTTGCCGTGCAACAATTGGTAGCGTTGGAAACGAAGAACACTTATTAGTAAACTTAGGTAAAGCAGGACGTAACCGTCACTTAGGTGTTCGTCCTACAGTTAGAGGTTCTGTAATGAACCCTGTAGATCACCCACATGGTGGTGGTGAAGGTAAACAACCAGTTGGACGTAAAGCTCCGCTTACTCCTTGAGGTAAAAAAGCTCTTGGTGTGAAAACTAGAAAAACTAAAAAAGCTTCAAACAAATTGATTTTAAGAAGAAGAAAGGATGCTAAATAATGGCACGTAGTCTTAAAAAAGGTCCATTTGCTGACGAGCATTTACTTAAAAAAGTAGCTGCAATCGAAGAAGGCAAAGCTGCGAAAAAACCAATTAAAACTTGATCAAGACGTTCAACAATTTTCCCACACTTTGTTGGTTTAACCTTTCAAGTTCACAATGGTAACAAGTTTATTGATGTATATGTAACAGATGACATGGTTGGTCACAAATTAGGAGAATTTGCTCCTACAAGAACCTTCTCAGGTCATGGTGCTGACAAAGGTAAAAAATAGTTATGGCTCAACAAGCAAAAGCATTAGTTAAAACACAAAGAATTAGTGCACGTAAAGCTAGATTAGTTGCAGATCTTTTTAGAGGAAAAGATGTGCGTGTAGCTTTAGGTATTCTTCACAACACAAACAAAAAAGCATCAGAATTATTTATTACATTATTAAACTCAGCAGTTGCAAATGCAACTAACAACCACGGCATGGACGCCTCAAAATTATTTGTTAAAGAAGTTTTAGTTAATGAAGGTCCAACACTTAAAAGATATCAACCTCGTTCACAAGGTAGAGCATATTCAATTTTAAAACGTACAAGCCATTTATCAATTACATTAGAAGAAAGAGCATAGGTGAATTATGGGACAAAAAGTTAATCCAAATGGATTTAGATATGGTGTAACCAAAGCACACAACACTGAATGATATGCTTCAAAAGCAAACTTTGGTGCTTACTTAGTACAAGATGCTAAAATTTACAAATTCTTCGATAAATTAGTACGTAAATACCAAATTGGACAAGTTGAAATTAAACGTAATACCTTAGGAAAAGTAATAGTTTTAGTTCACACAGCCACACCTGCTAAATTTTTAGGTGAAAATGGTCAAAACATTAAAGCCTTAAGTTTACAATTGCACAAATACCTAGAAGATAAAAAAGTTAATCTTCAATTAGAAGTTGTATTATTAAAAGAACCAGCATTAAATGCTCGTTTAGCAGCTGAAGCAATCGCACAAAAATTAGAAAATCGTGAAAGCTTTAGAGTCGCACAAAAATTAATTATTAATGATGCTTTAAAAGCAGGAGCTAAAGGTATCAAAACAGCTGTATCAGGTCGTTTAAATGGTGTTGATATGGCGAGAACCGAAGGATATTCACGTGGTGAAATGAAATTACACACCCTTAGACAAGATGTTGATTTTGCTAAAGCAACAGCAAGAACAACTTATGGTGCTATTGGTGTTAAAGTGTGAATTTCTAAAGGAGAAGTTTTGGAAGGAGATAAGGAATAATGCTTCAACCAAAAAGAACAAAATACCGTAAACCTTTCTTAGTAAATCCAGATAAAAGAAAAGCACACAAAGGAAACAAAGTTTCATTCGGTGAATTCGGTTTACAAGCAGTAACTTCATCATTAATTACTGCAAGACAAATTGAGGCAGCACGTATTGCCATTACTCGTCGTATGGGTCGTGAAGGGGATGTTATTATTAGAATTTTCCCTCACTTCCAAAAAACCTCTAAACCAATCGGGGTTCGTATGGGATCAGGTAAAGGTGCTCCAGAAAAATGATATGCATCTGTAAGAGTAAACACAATGATGTTTGAAGTTGCAGGTGTTAAAGAAGAAATAGCACGTGATGCCTTAAGATTAGGTGGTCACAAATTACCAGTTAAATGAAAAATTGTAGCTAAAAGTGAACAAGATGGAGGTCAAAACTAATGCTTTACAAAGATTTAAAAGTTAAAAGTCTTGACGAACTTCAAAAATTAGTTAATGAATTAAAAGCAGAATTGTGAACTTTAAGATTTAAAAATCACACTTCAACTTTAGATCAAACACACAAAATCAAATTAGTTAGAAGAGACATTGCCAAAACTTTAACAGCAATTAAAGAAAAAACACTTGAGCAAGGAGCTAAATAATGGAAAGAAATACAAAAACCCGTAAAACTTTACAAGGTCGTGTTACTTCAACAAGAGGTGACAAAACCATTTATGTTGAAGTTGAAACTTATAGAGCTCATAAACTTTACTCAAAACGTTTCAAAACTACCAAACGTTTTGCTGTGCATGATGAATTAAATAAAGCTCAAGTTAATGATGTTGTCACAATTATGGAAACTCGTCCTTTATCAAAAACCAAACACTTCCGTTTAGTTGAAATTAAAAGCCACGCTTTAGAAAGCGAGAAATAATTTATGGTTTTAGAACTATCTAAATTAAATGTTGCTGATAACTCAGGCGCTAAAGAAGTTGGTTTAATTAGAGTTCTTGGTGGAAGCCGTAAAAAAACTGCAAACATTGGTGATGTTATTGTTTGTTCAGTGAAAAAAGCTTTACCAAATGGAATCGTAAAAGAAGGACAAGTTGTTAAAGCTGTAATTGTAAGAAGTCGTTATGGAATTAAAAGAGATAACGGTTCACACATCAAATTTGATGACAATGCTGTGGTAATTATTAAAGAAGATGGTTCACTTAGAGGAACCCGTGTGTTTGGACCTGTGGCTCGTGAATTACGTGATAGAGGTTATTTAAAAATCGTTTCATTAGCACCTGAAGTACTTTAAAAAAGTTTAATTAGAAACATTAAATTTTAATAAAGACTAAATTAAGGAGAAAAAATGAAATTCAAAAAGAATGATGAAGTTGTTGTGATTGCTGGTGCACACAAAAACAAAGTCGGAAAAATTGAAAGAATCGATCACAAAAATAACCGTGTCTATTTAAAAGACATTAACAAAGTTACAAAACACGTAAAACCTTCACAAGGTCAAGATGGTCAAATTAAACAAGTTGAAGCTCCTATTCACGCTTCAAACATTTCATTAATTATTAAAAAAGCTACAAAAACTTCTCCAGCTGTTTTCTCAAAAATTGGTTACCAAATCAAAGGTGATAAAAAAGTTAGAATAAGCCGTAGAACTAAGAAGGAATTATAATTATGAGTTTAAAAAATCATTACTTAGATAAAGTTGTACCTGCATTAAAAGAAAAATTTAACTATTCTTCAGTAATGCAAGTACCTCGTTTAGAAAAAATCGTGCTTAACATGACTGCTGGAAAAGAAGTAACCAACTCAAAAGCTATTGAAGAAGTATTAAACGAATTAACTGCTATTTCATCACAAATCCCATTTAAAACAAAAGCTAGAAAATCAAACGCTTCTTGAAAATTACGTGAAGGTATGCCAATGGGTGGAAAAGTAACTTTACGTAGAGAAAGAATGTGAGATTTCTTAGATAAATTAATTAATGTTGCAATGCCACGTATTCGTGACTTTAGAGGTGCAAATCCTAAAGCTTTCGATGGTCGTGGAAATTACTCTTTAGGAATTAAAGAAGAAATTATTTTCCCAGAAATTGAATTTGACAAAATCCGTCGTATTAAAGGTCTAGACGTACAATTAATTACTACTGCTAATAGCGATGCTGAAGCAAAAGCTCTATTAGAATTAATTGGTGTTCCATTTGCAAAAGGAGAAAAATAATCTTATGGCTAGAAAATCATTAAAAGTTAAAGCTAAAAGACATCCAAAATTCTCAACCCGTGCTTATACACGTTGTGAATTATGTGGACGTCCTCATGCAGTTTTAAGAAAATACAAAGTTTGCCGTATTTGCTTCCGTAACTTAGCTCACGAAGGTAAAATTCCTGGCATGAAGAAAGCGAGTTGATAATTATGTTTATTACAGATCCAATTTCAGATATGATCGTGCGTATTAAAAACGCAAATCAACGTAAATTTAAAACTGTAGCCATTCCTTTTTCAAATAAAAAAGCAACCATTCTAGACATTTTATTAAACGAAGGATTTATTACCTCATATTCAACTAAAGGTGAAGGAAAAGACAAAGTTTTAGAAGTAGTTTTAAAATACAAAGGAAACCAAAGAGCAATCATTGATTTCAAACGTGTTTCAAAACCAGGTTTAAGAGTTTATGCATCAGTAGATCAATTACCAACTGTGCTTTCAGGTTATGGAGTAGCTATCATTTCAACTTCTAAAGGTGTGATGACAGCCAAAGATGCACGTAAGGAAAATGTTGGCGGTGAAGTTATCGCCTACATTTGATAGGAGGTATTAAATGTCTCGTGTCGGAAACCGTGTTTTAACCATCCCTGCAAATACAAGCGTAAACTTAGAACAAACTACTTTAACAGTTAAAGGTCCATTAGGCGAATTAAGCCAAACATTCAGCAATTTAATTGCAATTAAAATCGAAAACAATCAAATTACAACTCTTCGTGCAAATGAAGAAAAACACACCAAACAATTACACGGAACAACTAATGCTTTAATTGCTAACATGCTTGAAGGAGTTTCAAAAGGCTTCAAAAAAGAATTAGTAATTAAAGGGGTTGGTTACAAAGCTACTTTAAAAGGTAGTGTGCTAGAAATTGCTGCTGGTTACAGCCACTTAGTTAATTTAGACATTCCTGCGGATGTGAAAGTTGAAGTAGCTAAACCAACAGAAGTTAGTGTTTCAGGTATTAATAAAGAAAGTGTTGGCCAATTTGCCTCACTTGTGCGTAAAGTAAGAAAACCAAATCCTTACTCAGGAAAAGGTATTGCTTACAAAGACGAAGTGATTCGTCGTAAAGAAGGAAAAACTGCTGCTAAATAGCAGATGAAAGGTTAAATTATGGCTCAATTATCTCGTAATAAAGCACGTTTGGTTAAACACTTACGTGAAAGACAAAAAATTAGTGGTACAGCTACCAAACCTCGTTTAGCAGTTTTTAAATCACACCAAAATTTCTACGCACAATTAATTGATGATACTAAAGGCCACACTTTAGCAGCTGTTTCAACCTACGAAAAAGGTAAATACAACGGAAACGTTGTAGCAGCAGCTAAAGCTGGTGAAAAAATGGCACAATTAATCAACAAATTAGGTATTAGTGAATTAGTATTTGATCGTGGTGGTTACATTTACCACGGCCGTGTAAAAGCGTTTGCAGAAGCAGTTAGAGAACACGCTAAAGGAGTAAAATTCTAATGGCAGAACAAAAAGAATTCAAAGCAGCAGCTACTAAAGAAGTAGTTAATAAAGCTGCAAATAAAGCTAGAGATAACAAAAAAGTTGAAAGTGGTGAAAAAGCTGCTTTTGCTGAAAAAAGAGTAAATCGTGGTCCTAGACGTGAAGGTAAAACTAAAGGTGAAAGAGGTCCTAGATTCGAAAAACAAGATAACGAATTTAGTGAAAAAGTTGTTAACATTAGTCGTGTAACTAAAGTTGTTAAAGGTGGTAGAAGATTTAGCTTCTCAGCTTTCGTTGTAGTTGGAGATAAAAAAGGACGTGTTGGTTTTGGACATGGTAAAGCTAACGAAGTTCCAGATTCAATTAAGAAAGCTATTAAAGATGCTAAAAACAACCTTGTAACTGTTCCAGTTTACAAAAATACTACTGTTCCTCACCAAGTAGAAGCTAAATTCTTAGCTTCAAAAGTAATGTTAAAACCTGCTCCAAAAGGAAAAGGAATCGTTGCTTCAGGAACAGTGCGTGCTGTTGTAGAATTAGCTGGTTATACAGATATTTACACCAAAACTTATGGTTCACGTTCAAAAGCTAATATTGTTAGAGCAACACTTAAAGCTTTAGCTGCTTTAAGAACACCTGACCAAATTGCCCAAATTAGAGACAAAAAAGTTGAGGATTTATTATAATTAATCAACACCACTTGATTAGTTAACTCAATTTTTAAAGGAATAATTATGCAAGAAATTAAATTACACAATTTAAAACCTACTCCAGGCTCAAGACCAGAAAAACACCGTGTTGGTAGAGGTCATGCTGCTGGTAAAGGTAAACAAGCTGGTAAAGGTCAATCAGGTCAAAATAAACGTCACGGTCACAGATTAGGTTTTGAAGGTGGTCAAACACCATGATTTAGAAGAATTGGTAAAAGAGGATTTACAAACGTAAATCACATTGAATACCAAGTTGTTAATTTAGCTGATTTAGAAAGAGTTTTCGAAAATGGTCAAAATGTTGACCTTGAAGCATTATTTGCTGCAAACTTAATTAAAAGAACCTTACCTGTTAAATTATTAGGTAATGGAACCTTAACTAAAAAACTTAATGTTACTTTACATGATGCTTCAAAAAACGCAATTGCTGCTTTAGAAGCAAATGGTGGAAAATTCGAATATCTTTAATTCATATTAATAATCAACATAGGTTTAGACCTATGTTTTTTTATAAAATTCACTTTACTTGAATTTATAAATTTTGTCAAAAAAAGAATTCAAAAATTATATAGTAGGAATAAAAAAACGAAAGAAATAGCATTTTTCGCCTATTTTTTTCGTTTTTTTTTTTTTTTTTATCATTGTAATGGAAATATAAAAATTTCCCTAAGGAGGTAAATTTATTAAAACAAAAAGATATTTACAAATTCAAAATTTATTTAAATCTAAAATTTTTTATATTTACTTCTTTTTCTTTCTTTTTACTACTTTTTTATCTCTTTATTCTTTAAGCGATTTAAAGTGAGTTTGAGAAAGTGGCAAAACTTATGAAAAAGTTTTAGGTGCTACAAGTGGTTTTTCTGCCTTTTTTGGTATTTATTCAACTTTAATGTTTTATAAACGTAATTCAAATGCATTTTGAAGTGGAATAGTACATGCCTTATTTTTTGGCGCCTATAGTTTATCAGTGAATTTAACAGGTGATTTCTTGGTAACAACACTTTGTTTTATTCCTTCTTTTGCCTTTATGTGATGAGCATGAAAATTTGGAAGAAATGTTAAAACAATTAATATTTCACTTTATACATTTATTTTTTTCACATTTCTTTTTATAGGGTGCTTTATCTTCTTTTGATACGTAACGCCTTTAATTAATGCTGGATGGGCCAAAATTGTTAATTCACACACAGCACATTATGGAGAAAATTTTAAATTTTATTGAGCAGCAAGAATTTTAGATACTTACATTAATGCAATTAGCGTAGTTTCATGTTTAATGATGATTTTAGGCTTTAAACAAGCATGGATTAGTTGAATAAGTAAAAATATAGCTGCAATTTTACTTTTTAGTGGAATAGGTTTTATCAATGTTTCAGTAATTTTGATTAATGTTTTTTATTCAGTAATTTCAATTTGAATTTTCTATAAATCACTGAAATTACCTAAACCACTCCGAATTGCATTTATTGGTCCTGGAGCCACAGGCAAAACAACCATTTTGGACTTAATTAAAGCAGAATTAGAAAAAAATAACATTAAGTATAAATTGTATGATGAACATAGTTATTTAAATCCCGAATTAGAATTGACTTTTAATGACTATATGAAAGATATGAAAAAGAATGCTTATCATTTTCAAAAAATAATTTTTAAAGATCGTAAAAAAGCTCAATATGATGCACAAGTTTTAGCTATTAATGAGTTAAATAATGACGAAAAGATTTCACAGTTAATAATTTTTGATAGATATACAATTGATGATTTTCTTTATTCCGATTTACATATCAAATTAGCTAATTTCAATAAATGACAAACATTTAAATGAAAAATTATCAAAGTTTTAACTTGAATTCGATTAATGGGCCTGGAAAAATTGGATTACGTTTTTATTATTAACGCCAATTATCAATTAATTCAAAAATTTAGACAAAAAAGATCTGAAGAAAATGAATCAATACGTTCTGGAGAAGTAGCAATAGAAAATGAAATATTTTTCCAAGAAGTAAGCAAGGAATATGCAAAAGAGCAAAACACCTATAAAAAAGCTTTAAAGAAATTTAGTAAAAATTATTTAGAAATATGAAATGAAGAAAATAAACAAGAACAAAAAGCAAAAGACATAATACAAATTCTAGACAATATTTTAAAAACAAAGGAGAAAAAAACATGCAAATTAACAGAGACAAAGCTTTAGCTTTATGAGAAAAACATTATGGTTATAGAACAGAAGCAAAGGATTTTGCTGGTAGAATAATGTACAAAAGCGCTTATGGAAATCAAGATTCAGATTATGGTTGAAATATTCACCATATATTTCCAGTTGCTAAAGGAGGGACTAACATTGAACATAATTTAGTTTGTGCAAACATAGAAACCAACTGAGAAGCAGGGGATAAAATTAATTTTTGAGCTAATGGTCGTTTATTTAGTGTGCAAAAAGTTGAAGCAATAAATGGTAGAAAAGCATACGAAATTTTTGAATTAGAAAACTAAAAAGACATATAAAATTATTACATTGAAAAATTAATTATTCACATTTTTATGTTAAATGAAAATAAATAACTATAATGATTTTAGAATTTAGATATCAATTTTTTTAACTAATATAATTATAAATAAGAAATATATGGCTAAAGAATTTAACTATTTCAGTAAAGATAATCATCAGTCAGTAGCAGGAAAATATAGTATTTTTGGAACTTTGAAATTAGTAAAAAGTAAAAAAAAATAATGGTTTTACTTACTATTTTTTTGGGTTTTACTGGCGTTCAGTGGTTTTATATTGGTAGAAAACTTTTTGGATTCATTAGATTATCAATTTCATTAATTGCCATAATTCTTACAATTATTTTGGTAGCTGGTATGTTTTTAGATAAACATGATTATTCAGAAAATTCTATTAATGAAAATTCCTAGTTTATCATATACATTTGTATATATAGTATGTCCATTTTTGTATTAGTTATCGCTACTTTAATAGAAATAATTTACATTATTTTTTCAAAAAGAATAAAAACTAATCATGATATTTCAATTCATTAATTATTATTAGACTTAATCATTCTTTATTTATAAATTGATGTTAAATGCAATGCAAATAAATTTAAAGATCAAAATATGTTGCGAAATCAAGTGTTTCAAAGCACTTGATTTTTTTATAGGATCGTATAAAACGGAACATTATTTTTTTGACGAATAATTCTTATTTTAAGTTAATTTAGTAAAATTTTTGATTGAAATATTTTTTGAATATTATCGATTCTTATCTTTCATATAGTTAAGTTAGTATTAATGATTTTTTCTGATAGATTTAATATTAAATTTGAAAAAACATTTTAATAATTTTAGTGATTAAAATTTATAAACTATAAAAGTAAATTTCATTGATTTTTTAAAAATGCATATTGTCATATATATTTTTATAATCAAATTTAATATAATTTTTATATCGATTATTTCGTTTTTAAAATAACTAAAAAAGGAAAAAATGGGAAATTCTTTTGATAATTTAAACAACAATATCCAACCTTCAATGGAAAATAATAATGATAATTTTTCAAGACAACCACAACCAAGAAAAACTAAAAATACTATATTATTACTTACTTGAATAATAGGTTTTACTGGCGTGCAATGATTTTATATTGGTAAAAAATTATTAGGCTTTATTAGACTTACCATTTCAGTGGTTATAATTGCGATTGTAATAACTATGTATGTAGTTTACATTAATAAAATAACTCACATCTCTGAAAAATCTTATAGAGACATTTTAAGTTATTTAAACTATCTTTGAGTCGCTTCTGGTTTTATTGGCGCGTTAGTGGTTATTCAAATCACTGAACTAATTTATATTGCTATTTCTAAAAATTTAAAAACTAAAGATGGAACACCAATTTATTAATAAAATTTAAACGTAGCGTAAGTTGCGTTTTTATTTTTCTTATTTCACTATTTTTACTAATATAAGCAAAAATAAAACAAAAAAACATATCAATTATTTAACTCTAAGATTAAACTGATATGTTTTTAGTTTTTATTGACGCAATAGAAATTGCATTTTGCATAAATTCTTTAACTTTTAGTTATCTAAGTCTCTAATTCAATAAGGCACAGCAATTGTTGGATCATACGCATTGAATTTCATAATATTTGAAGCAAGAGAATTTTTGTTGGCTAAATCTAAAACATTTTCGCCTTCTTCAAGTATCCCAAAGTAATTAACTCCGGGCCTTAATCCATATCATGAAACTAAGGCAGAAAGTGGTCTTCCAGAATTGATTGCTGCAACATAATTGCCATCAGCATCTAAAACACCAGTTCCTGAATTACCAGCATTAAAGTAAATTGGAGTTAAATAACCATCTTTTCTTGTAAAACTTTCATTGACTGAACCCTTACCACTCCGATTAACAATATAACCGCCTTGTTTTCCATATGGTCATCCATTGAATATTTCTCCAGTTGTATATGAACCATTTTTACTAAGAGTGCTTCATTGATAATCTTTAGTAATTGAATTAAGTTTTAAATTAGGTAAATTAAATCAATTTTTGTATCACTGTGCAGTTTCTATTTTACCTGCTTTAGTGGCATTTTGAATAATTGGATTTATGTCAACAATGAAAACAGTAATATCTAAAAATTGTGCACTATTGCCAGAATTATCAAGTTGATTTTTACCGGTTCAAACAGGGATAATTTGTGTCTTTTCAACATATAAACCACCTCAGTATCCTGGTCCATTATCAACATTATTGCCAATGTTGTATCCTGCTCTAGTGAAAGTAGTATTTTGAACTTCGACACTGGTTGTTGGATCTGGTACATTACGCATTCCTACTACGTGATTATTGGTAATAGCATAAAATCTACCATCATTTGGATCATCATTTACTTTACCTAACATAGTTGCTGACCCACGGTTCATAGCAAAGGTTCTTGCCATAACTTCTTTGACTTTTGGATGGTTATATTTTAAATTCATAAAAGTATTGCTTAATTTATAACCTTCATGTCATTTTCACTTAATCATTTGATTTGGATCATATTTGAATAAATCTTCATCTTCATAAGTTTCATTATAAAGAATAATTGGTTGATTTTCTGGAGTATAGTCCATTTTGGTGTAGTTATAAGTATTGGTTTGTTTAGAATTGAAAACTTCATTTGCAATATCGTTTTCATATTCAATTTCAACTCTTGCACCATTTTTGTCGAAATACATAGCTTTTTCAGGCAAGAATTCATTTCAATGTTTATTAACTTCATCCTGTTGCCGGAACTTATCAAATAAAACACTATTAATGTTTTTATCTACAATTTGATAACTGCCTTCGTCTCTTAATTCAAAATTGAACATAATACCTTCACTAGTTAAAGTAAATGTAGCATGATATGGTATTTCAATTGGTCCATAGTTTTTTGAAAAAACACTTTCAGTTTTATCATAAATGTCAATATGACCTTTTGCTTTAAGTTCTTGATAGTCAATTGTAAAATTAAGTCCTTGATCAAGATTTAAAATCCGTTCATATCTTTGTTCATTAATCACAATACTATTGGCACTAAAGTGAAAGTTTATTTTAGGATCTCTAATTCCTTCTCTGTCTAATTGACTTGTGAAATAGTCTTTTTTGAACAATCAAGTCATAGCACGATTATTTGCTGCTTTTTCAATTTGAATATCTTTATAGTTCATTTCAATATAACGTTTTCTTAAAACGCTACCATTAGTTTGATCATTCAAAAAGACTTTAGTTAAGCCATAATAACTATTTAAATTACTGTAAAGTACGTTTCTACTACTTGTATCTTTTCTTGGTTCGCTTGGATTTGTTTTAAAACCATTAATTTTATATCAAGTGCTTCCTTGAATTGTTTTTGTAATTTGTTGAGTGTAGCGATCTTTTTCTTGATATTTGAATCTAATGTAAGCAGTACCTTCTTGATCATTAGCTAATTTAACTTCAGCTATTTTAAAGTTGTTTTTATTAAATAAAGTATCGTCATATGTTAAATTATCTCTAATAGTGAAGTAATCAACAATTGGTGCGTTGTTTTGATTTGCTTGCTTAATTTGTTCAGCAAAATCACTCGCAGTAATTTGCGAAATTTTAGGCCCAATTCCATATGTTTCTTCTTTTACAATATCCTGCGGTGTAATTGAATTAAGTGCAGCTTCAGGAGCTATTAGATCAATATAATCATTTTTTAAATTAATTAATCTAATAAGATTTGCTTCATCTGTTCTTGTCAGTCATCTTTCGTTTGGATTATTTTTATTAATAAAACCAAGAGAAAAAGCTAAACGTTGTCTTTTACGATAATCTGTATCAGGAAGACGTTTAACTCTTGGATCGACTTGTACATTAAAGTAATAAATGTAGTAATCACGAGCAAGTTCATTAACATTTACTGCGGATTCGCTAACACCATCGTAAATTTTTGTTGGATCTGCTGGAGTAACATTTTCTCCACTTTCGGCATCAGCGTTATCAAAGTTACCAAAACCTTCATTATTTGAAGTTGAACTACTTGATGCTCCAGTGAATTTGAATAAATAATTTAATTTGTCAAAAGCTTTTTGTTCAATGATTTTATATGGATCAACAAGTTTCATATTACCTTGACCATAGTTATATTCAAAGTCAGTTCCATTAATTTGAGCAATTTTATCTTTAATTGCTTGTGAAGGTTGACTATAACCATTGCCAAAGAAATCCTCCGCAGTAAATCATTCACCATTACGTGGTTTGTAATCATCCTTAGTTGCTAGTTTAAAGAAGTTAACTCTTAATTTATTGGTAGTTAAATTAGAATTAACTACTTCATTTCCTTTATAAAGAGTAAATCTAAGATCTGCTCAACCATCTTTATCGCTAGCATAACTATCATCTGGCCTTTTTAAGCTTTGAGGGATTAAACCAATTCTATATTCACCTTGTGAAGGAAGAGTATAAAGATTTTCAAACTCACTTCAAGCTTGTGAAGCAAGAATGTTATTATGAGTTTTATTTGAGTTTTTTACAGTTGAATTAGCAAAAATTTTACCCATATCATTACTTTTAATTATTGAAATTAATTTATTAACTTCACTCTCTGGATCTCAGTTAGCTGCTCTTCAAACAAAGAAGAAAGTTTCACTTTGGTTTGTAATTTTATTTGTTCCTTGAACTCTAAATCTTAGAACATTTTTATCAGCAAAATATTCGTAAATATTAGGATTAAGTTTATTATTGTAATCAACAACTTCAATTGATTCAAAATTATCAAATTTAATGTATTTATTAATGATTCTACTTAATATTCTTCTTTTGGCTTTAATACGATTAGGCGGTGCAATATTGTTTCTAAATTGTTCAAAGAAATTAATTAATTTATTCACATCTTGATCCGGAATACCTTCTTCAGATTTGATTTTTTGTGCTTCTTCTTTAATTAGTTGATGAAGACTAGTAGTTAAAGGTTGCTGATAATAGTTAGTTGTTTTATAAGCCTCTGTATAAGTGTAATTTTGCGCGTCAACATATGCGCGTCCATTGCTTTGACTTAAAGATAAAGTTTTTACAACATTATCTTGTAATAAGAAATTAACATTAGCGCTTAAATGAGGAACAACATACTCGTAGTCATTTCTTTCATTGAAAAAGTCGATATATTGTCTAGTTTCAGTTGAATTTTGTGTTGTTAAAGTATCGAAATCTAATTTATAGTTAAAGAATCTTTGAACCTTATTAAATTTTGGTTTAAAAATTAAATTTTGTAACTTTTCATTTGCTTTAATTTGTTCTAGTGAATATTGATATAATGCATAAAAATCAATATCAAAAAGTTGTTCAATTTTTGTATATTGAATTTTGTCAATAAGATCTATAAAACTGTTAGTAAAGTCAAAATTTTTAAATGTATTAACAACAACTCCATCTCTTGAAGCTTGATAATTAACTTTCAATTTTAAAGGATTATCTTTATCTAAAATAAAATCTGTAAGTTGTATATTTACATTTTCAAGTGCTGGTTCATTAAAGTAATATTTGAAATTATCTGCATTAATACTTGTAGCAAAAAGTCTTATATTTGGATTAGAAGCTAATTCAGTTTTTAAATCAGGATTGTAATTTTCATTAACATATCTTAATAATTTTGCCTCTTCATCACTTTTAAAACCTATAATAGTTGTAGTTTTAGTTGAACTTTCAATAGTTTCACTAGCAAATCTTGGATTAGTACTTTTAATTGCATATTCTAGAGAAACTTCACCATTAACTGAATCTGCAGAAACAATACGAACCTTAGTTAAAATTTCATTACTTGTTGAATTCATTAAAGTAAATTCATTTTCTTGCGCTTGCGAAGCAGTAGTTTCTTCCTTATTAGGATAATTTAATTCTCAAGAAGTTGAATTTAATCTATTTAATTCGGCGCTTTTGGCTTGTTCATAGGTTAAAAAGTCATTAATGGTTGTTTGGGCGATTAAAGATGATTGAATATTATTAAAAATTGTTTGATCTTTTAAACTTTGTAATTTATAAGCAAGTAAAAGAGTTCCATCTTGATTATTTTTATTCTTGATTTCTGTAATGATAATTTTTGCTAAATGGCTTTCATCAGGTTGAATAATTTGAATTTGATCATCATTAACTTCACTTGGTAGAGTTTGATTTTTAACAATATTACCTACATTAAAGTTTTGTGAAAAAGCATTAGATTCAACTAATGAATTTAAACGAGAAATTTCTTTTTCTCTCATTTTTCTATATGAGTTAAATCCATCTAAGTTAATTGTTTTTGTTTGACTTATAACGTCAGTTAAATTTAAACGAGTTGATTGATATTTAAAAGAAACTGTTAATGTCCCATCTTCATTACTAATATTAGATTTTGAAACTTCAATAACTTTTGTCATTGCATCTGAATTAGCAAAAGTAAATGTTAAATTATTTACATTAATTTCAGAAGGCAAGGTGTTTTCTTTATTTTCATAATTAACAGAAGCAATTTCTAAAGCATTTAATCTTGTGAGTTCAGTTGTAAAACCTGAAATATTAATTTGTTTGCTTTCGCTATAAACATTTTCACTTTCAACAACTGATTTAAGTCTATAAGAAAGAGTTAATGTACCATTTCTATCATTTTTGTTAGCAATGTTTAAATCTACTATTTCGGCATTATTGATTGTATCTTCTATTTTTAAAGTTACATAGTTGCTTAGATTGTTGCTTTCAATTAAGCTTGGCAGAATTCTATTATTTTTAACTTCTTCACTAGCTGCTAATTGATTTAATCTAGCAATTTCTTTATTTTTTGCTTCGCTTTGATTACTAGGTTGAGGATTGTTTTCTTGTTTAGTTTTAAATCCTTCTATAATTAAACTTTTTTCAACAGAAACATCCCGATTTAAAATAGAATCGGTATATTTTAAGTTAACGATTACTTCGATTTTTCCTTCTTCTTTATTAGAAGTCAAATTCACTTTGTTTATAGTTAAATTAGGAAATTCATTATTAACAGAATCATTATTTAATGAAATATTTACATTGTCTAAAAGTGCATCATTTGCAAAGACATTTTCTTTATTTTCATATGAACTATTTAACTGTAAAGCGAGCAATTTATTTTTTTGACCATTAATATATTCTTCTTGAGTACCCTTTTTAAAACCGTTAATTATAACCGTTTTAAATTGTCCCAAAATGTCCTTTTTATCATTGTTTTTGGCACTTAATCTATATTGAATTTCAACATTTCCTTCTTCTTCATTCCTTTTAAGAATTGTTAAATCTATAACAGTAACATTATTTAGGTTGTTTTGCTCAACTTCCTTAATAATTTTTTCTAGTACAATGTTTTCTACAAATGTTTTTTCTTTATTAAGATAATCGAATGAAACATTCAAATTATTCAAAGTATCTGTTATTTTTTGATCAGAATCAGTTGTATTTTTTTTCGAATTACCTGCTAAACCACCGGCAACACCTGCAGCTGTTCCAATAGCAAGTAAACTAGCAAGAGAAATAATTGTGATTTTTTTACTTTTCTTCATAAAACTCCTTTATTTTTTGACTTTAATATTATTAATAATATTAAATATAAAAGATAAGAAAAAATAAAATTAAAAAATTTTAAAAAACAAACCTAGAAAAGTTATTTACAATCTTGTCAAATTGTAAATTTAAAAATTTTTTATTTTGCTTTTTTTATCAATAAAAAAATACCGAAACATCATTTTTATAGGAATTTAAGGAAAAAAGCTGTTTTTTAAAAAAATAATAAAAAAAGCAGCTCCCTATTTTCACATCTCTGCTATCGTCGGCACTAAGGGGCTTAACTACTGAGTTCGGAATGGGATCAGGTGGACACCCTTGCTATAACCACTTGTGAAATAATAATACAATAAAATAAAAAAAGAAAAAGCATTTTTTTACTTTTTCTTAGTTGTTTCAATAAATTTATTCATCATTTTGAACTTTTAACTCAAAATTATCATTTTTAATTTGAACAATTCCTTTTTCACGTTGTTCAAACATTTCTTTAGTGATATAGGTGTTATTTTTCATTTCAATATTTTCAAGAGACAGTTTATATTTTTTATCAACAAAAATAAAATAATGTCATTTAGAAATTTCAATTACTTCAGGAACAAATTCATTTCAAGTTTTAGTATCATAAAAAAGATATGCTTTGCTTTGTTTTAAAACTAATTGAACAAAAACGCTAGCAGGAGCTAAATTTCGAGAATAAGTAAATTCTAGAACATCATATTTATTAAAATCAATATTTTCATTTCCTCATTTAATAAAGTCATCAAATCAGTCTTTTAATTCTTTCTTTTTTTCTTCTTGAAATAACTCACTTTTTTCTTTTAAATAATTTAAGAAAAGATCTTTATTTTTATAAATTTCAAGTGATTTTTGTTCTTTATAATTTTCTGGAGTATAGTTAAGGTTTTCTTCAAATGAAACAATTGCTTTGTTAAAATAATTAGGAATTTTTAAATCAATTGCTGCAGTAACATTTGGATTTTTACTCTCTCTACTTGTTTCTTTATATTTAGAAGTACTATAATCAAAATCGATTAAAGAAGTTTGTTTTTCTTTTTGGCAAGAAACCGCTAATAAAGAAACAAAAGACATTGCACTAACAAAAGAAAACATGAATTTTATTTTTTTACTCATAATTTTTTAACACAGATATTGCAATATTTTCATTTGGATTGTTTTCAATATCAAAACCATATCTACGAGTTTCTATTGTATATCTGTATTCTCCATCGTATTCTGTATTTTTATAAAAAATTGATTCAATAGTTGTATCTTCTCCAACAGATTGACCGACTATTTCTCACTCTCCATTTTTATTTTTTCTTTCTAATCATAAATCGTAGTTAGATAAATAATGTTTATCATCAATTGTATAATCATCTAGATATTCATCTTCTAAATAATGATGAGGTGAAGAATAACGAAATTTTAATGAATGATATGCATCAAAGGCTAAAGCAATTTTAATTGTTTCACCTTTTTTTATAGTAAATATATCACTTTTAATTTGATCATTTTGATCTGAAAAATCATATCCTGAATAAAATTTTAGACTTTTTCCTGCCTCAATAATTTTTTCATAGTTAGGTAATCCCGCACCAACTTCATTACTTAAATTATTTCTTAGCATAAAATCAGAGTTGTTTTTATCATATTTTTTTAAGCTTGAAGCAACTACTAAAGAAGCTTTAAATGCTGAAATTCATTGATTGTCTCTAATTTTGTTTTGAAATTCTTTAAAATTTCTAAATAAATATGCCATACCAGTTACAATTGGAGTAGCAAAACTTGTTCCTTTCATAGGTTTATTGTAAAAAACTGTTTCATCATTCATAGTTTTTACAAGATAATTTTCTCCAGGAGTTACAACAGTGGGCGCCGGAAAATCAGAATATTCATCATATTTATTATATTGACTAAATCAACTTCTTTTTCATTTGTCATTTTGAATTTTTAATGAACCAACAATCACTGAATTATTAGCATATTTACTATATTTTATTTTTCTAGTCTCATCATTTCCGGTTCCTAAAATATTTAAAATATTGTATTTATTTGCAATCATATCCAAATATTTAGGATATTGAAGAAATTCCTCTTTATCTTTGGACTTAGATTTTTTGTCTTTTTCATCTTCATATAAATTTTGTTTATCATAAAGAACTGCATAACTATGATTAATCACTTTAATTCCATTTGAAACAAAACTATCTATTAATTTATATCATTTTTGTCATTCAGAATATTTCTTTCCTTTAAGAAATCCATAATATAAATTTGAATTTTTTGCAATTCCTGCTTTACTAGATGCAATTGCAGCAACTAAGCTAGCATGTGAATTATAATCATGGGAATTTAATTTTTCTTTAGTAATAGAAATGTCAAATATATTATCTTCATTTCACCAATTCGAAGTAAAATAGGGAACACCAATATTATCTATTGATTTTTCGCCTACTGGTTCAATAACGCCAATTTTATTTTTTAAATATTTATTTCATTCTTTTTCTGTATTTATTGTTTTTCATAAGTTAACAAATTCAAATTGTTCTTTGAAAGTATCCTCTTTTGGTGTTGCATTTCATTCTCTTTCTCTTTCTTCTTCCTCTTCAATCATTTCTCTGAGAATGTCTTCGCTGCTTTTATAAAATTCACTTTGATAAGTTACAGGATTGTTAATAGCTGTTTTTTGAATAACAATATTTTTAATTCATTTGAATTTTGAAAGTTCTAAAATCTTTCTTTTTTGATCTTGATTAAAATATTCAATTCATATGTATGGCGCAGATTTTATGTAATCGAATCCTAAATATTTAATATTCAATATTTCGTTGAGTTTCTCTATGTATGATTTATTCCAATTTTCATAATTTTTGAGTTTATTATCAATTTTCAAAGGAACATTTAAAACAATCATTATCTTATTTGATTCAATAATTTTTGTATTTTCTGAATTTTTTCTTGATAAACGAGCATCAAAAATTTCTTCAGTTATTTTTTTATTATTATTGTTTTCAGTATCATAATCATTTTTAAAAGTTGCACTTAAAAATGAAAAAGGGATTGCAATAGTTGAAAGTATTAATTCGTTTTTTAATAATTTTTTTATATTCATTTTTCCTTCTTTCTCTTAAAAAAACAAAAGAACTAAAGAACAAAATTTGTTCTTTAGTTCCGAAACAATGTTATTTTTTGTCTTGATTTCATATTTAAATTTTAAAGTAAAAATTATAAATATTTTGTTTAGTTAAGAATCTTATAAAAAAATATGAAAATTTTCATAAATTGCAACAAAAAAGTATTTTTCAATTTTTCTTTTGTTGTAATAGTAATTTAAATTAATTTATATCATATACCTTGCATTTAATGAAAATATTACTGAAAACAATACTACAAGAATAATGACTAATACTATAAATATAGGGATTCCGATTAAAAATGCCTTTTTTTGTTTTGGAGTTAATTTAACTCTTTTTTGAACTCTTAAATTTGAACCAACAATAATTTCAGGTTGAACAACTGCAGGAGAATACTTGTACGCTAATTCTTTAGCAATAAATTGTGTTCTAGAAGAAAAATTAGCTGGAGTAGTTAAACCTATAACTAAATATTTATCATTAGAGTTAATAATTTCAATTAATTGCTGTGTTGATGGTTCTGTTCCATGTTCTTCTATATACTTAGTTTTTAAAATTTGAATAAATTCACTGTAATTAATCAAATGTTTATTTTCTTCTATATTTTTTAAAATTTTAATTGGAACATATTTATAAAATTCATAACCTCCTTTTTTAAAAGTTTTTGCATCTTCAGAAATATTGTTTAAAAATTTATTAATAATTGCATTTTCATCGTTAATAATTGAAGCATTTAATTCTAGATTAGTAGCTATCATGTATTGACTTGTCAAATTATCATGATATAAACTTCATTTAGTAGGATTATCAGCAATATCTAAATACTCTTCTCCTGTAAAAGGAGAAGCATATGATGTTTCACTTAAAAAGTTATAATCTCCATATTCATCAAAAACAACAAAAATTTCTGTTTTATTAAAATTAATCATTTTTTTCTCCTAATAATATTTTTAACGGAATATTATTCCATGGGCAAGACCAATAAAAATTGCTGGAAGAACAACACCAAATAAAACTAAAATAACAATAACAATAATTAAAATTTTTTTACTTTTTGAGTTTGATTTTGAATTTCATTTTTGCAATTTTTTTTGTTTTTGTAAAGATATTTTTTTACTTTCTGCAGTGTTATTTTTATTTGTTTTAATGTTAGATAGTAACTTTTCATTAAGCGCTACAGAAGATTTATCATCGTGTTTTTCTGATTTTGAAGGCAGTGGATTATCGGCATTACAAAAACTACAAATTTGACTATAAGCACTTAAACTTGCTCCACAACCAATGCATTCTCTTTTATTCATTGTTTCCTTTCTTTAAAGTGCTAAAATCTTCATTTATTTCTCTTATTGAAATTGATTTAGCTTTAGTTAATTTATCAGTTTTGATCATTTTATTATTTAATCTAAGATAAAGAGATGTTAAAGTTGTTATCAAAATAATAATTAATATAAAGTAGATAAAAAATATTCCAATTTTTAATTCCTGTTTTAAATTGTTTATACCAAGATAAATTAACCTTGTAACTAGTGGCATTAATAAACTGCTTAATGCCAATGCGCCTAATGCAAGATAAGTTCCTTTTGCTCTTTGTTTAATAACAAGATAAACAACAACAAAAATAAAATAAGCAAAACCAACTAATTTAGTTAGTAAATAAAGCCCTAAGTAAGTATTATCTGTATAAAATGGTCATTTAGTAATTATTGAAGGAATAATTATTGCAATAATCATTAAGAGAGTTGAAATAGTTAATAAAATTCAATTTAATTTATTTTTTTCCATATTATTCCATTCCCTTACCACAGTTTGAACAGAATCTGCCAATGACTTCAATGTTACAATTTGTACAGATTTTTTTCATTAAGTTTCCGCAATTTGAACAGAATTTTGAATTAGAATCATTATTCCAATTGCACTTTAAACAAGCCTTTAAAGTATTATTTGTTGCTTGGTTATTTTTATCATTGACAAGCGAATCAACAAAGTTACCACTGCCAGATCCCATAATATTTCCAGTGGCAAAAATTGTTCCAGTTGTGCCTGTGTTTTGTGCCATTGAACTTAAAACATCATAACCCTTAACTTTTTTATAATCTTCTCCCAATAAAGAAAGTTCTGATTTTTTCTCTAAAATTCTATTGATTTTCTCTTTATCTTCGTCAGGGATACTAATACTATCGATTGCAAATCTAACTAATTTAAATCCAAAGCTTTGTACTTCTGGGTCCATAGCTTCTTTGATTTTTTCTTGAATTTTATGTAAATTTACATTAATCTGATCATAAGAAATTTTATTTTCTTCTAAAAATTGAGCAATGATTGTTTTAATATTTTGGTTGATTCATCCTTTAAATTGACTTGAAACAAAGTTATATTCAATTACATTGTATGTAGCAAAAGAACCAACTAATTTTTCATAAAAAAATTGATAATCTTCTAGTTTAAGACCCAATTGACCTCTTGATCTAATTCTTAGAATAATTCCATAAACCGGATCACGAATTTCTAGCGGTGATTGTGTTCCTCACAGTATATCTAATTTTAAAACTGTATTAATAAAATAAATAGATATAGGATAAGCAGGTTTTTTACCATACAAAATTGTTTGAATAGTATTTAAAAATGGAAAATAATTAGTTGATAATTCATGTGTTCCTGGTTGAATTATTTCTTTAACTTGTCCATTATAAACAACAATAGCAACTTGACCAGGATTAACAATCAATTTTGAACCACTATTAAATTGTGTTTCAGGGTAGCGATAAATTAATCAATTAGGATTATATTCATTATTATCATTAGTTCATTCAATAACAGAAAGAATAGACTTTTTTTTGAACATTTTTTCCTTTCCTTAAAATTTAAAGTCAAAAAAACACACAAAAAAGAACTAAAAAGTCCCCTTTTGTGTGTTTTTTTGATTCATTATTTTTTTAAAAGTAAAATAAAATTTATTAAAAAATATTAATATATATATATATATATATTAGATATATTTAACTTTAAACACTTATTTATAGTATTTTTTTGCAACATTTTATTTCACCATGCTAATTTTACCAAAAAAGCAAAGTGACTAAAAAATAATTGAACTTAAATATTTTTTTGATTTATTAAATGTCTTAATTTGATATTTAACTTAAAAAAAACGTAACAAAATTTGTTACGTTATAAGTGTTTGTGAAAATTTATTTATTTGTTAATTCATTAAGAATATCAATTACATCATTCATTACAGTCATATAAACTGGTCCGCCACCAAAACCAATGGCGGTTGATGCAGCTTCTAAAGCTTGTTCATAAGTAGCACCTAGTTTAATTGCTTTAGTAAGGTGAGCTTTTAAACATGGTTTACATCTTTGCACAGCAGCTAAACCAACGGCAATAAATTCTTTAGTAATATCAGGTAAATGATTTGTTGAATATAAAGTTTTTGACATTTCGCCAAATGCTTTAACTACTTCAGGTTGTAATTCTTTTAAAATTTCAAAATTTGTTTTCTTTTGTGTTGACATATTTTTCTCCTTTTCGTATCTTTATTTTACTAAAAAGTTAATTTTTAAATAAAAAAATATAAAAAAATTAGCTTTTTTATTATTTTTAATTTTTTGATTAATTATTAAAAAATAAACCACCATAATTTAAGAAGTAAAATTGTCTTAAATTATGGTGGTTTAAATGGTTATTCTAATTATCTTTATAACTATTCAAAAGGATCATATTTTTTTCAATCAAAATCTTTTGCTTCAATTTGAAGAATTTTATTTTTTCTATCATTTCACATTTCTTTTGAAATATATTCAGACCCCAAAAATTCTAAATTGTCAAGATTTAAATTACGTTTTTTCTCAACAAAAATAAAATATTGGAATGTAGAAATTTCGATAACAGTAGGAACGAAATAAACAAATGGTGGATGTTCACTAAAAATTCAATAAGTTTTATCTTTATCCCAAATTAATTGAATAAAAGTTCTTGGACCAATTTGATCTGCTACAAAAAATATTTCCAAAACGTCATATTTATCAAAATCAATAGTTTTATCGTTTCAAGTTTGAAAATCATCAAATCAATTTTTTAATTTTTGCGTTTCTTCATTTTTACTATAGAATGAACTTTTTTCTTTTAAGTAAGTCAAAAACTGATCTTTTGTTTTATAAAGATTTAATTTTTTTAGATCACCATCATATTCTTTGTAAATATTTTGAATTTTTTCATAGTCATAAACTGTTCATTCTGGAGAAATAATTGCTTTCTTAGAATAATCAGGAATATCTAAATCTATTGTTGAGATAATATTTGGATCATTTGCTTCTTTCGTGACTTTTACATATTTTGAAATACTATAATCAAATTTAGATGTCTCATTTTGTTTTTCTTCTTTTGTTTCACAGGAAACTACAATTAATGGAAAAGCAAGAGATGAAAAAACAACAGAGAAAACTAACTTTATTTTTTTACTCATTTTTTAATAAAGATATTTCAATTATTCTACTCAAATTACTTTAATAATTAGAATGGATTTTTAATTCAAATTGAATATCTTAAGTTTCCTTCTTTATTTTTATTTATTGGTTATATTTTAGATTAATTTCTTTTTGATTTTTATCTAAGATAAAAAATACAAAAAAATGTGAAAATTTTCACATCTTATTATTTTTTATAAATTATCAAAAAAAGACAATAAAAAAAGCAGCTCCCTATTTTCACATCTCTGCTATCGTCGGCACTAAGGGGCTTAACTACTGAGTTCGGAATGGGATCAGGTGGACACCCTTGCTATAACCACTTGTGAAATAATAATACAATAAAAAAAATAAAAGAAAAGAATTTTTTTTAATTTTTTCTTTGTTTTTTTCTTAACTCTTCTTTGATATCAATATTGTATTTTATTCATAACTCATTTTCTAAATTACGCATAACCTTATTATTTTCAAAACGTTCATTAAAATATGAAATACTTCGATAAAGTGCGGCGAGAAAAATAAAAACAAAAGTAATACTAAGAATAATAATTAAATTTAAATTGTTGCCTAATTCAAAACCTTGAATAACTTGAAAAATAGATGAACCTGTAATAATAGCTACAATTACATAAATGAAAATTTCGATAAAACCAAAATTACGATGTCTCTTTAATTTACGATAAAGTTCAACTTTTTCACTAACTAATTGAACTTTATCTTCTTGCATTTGCAAATTTTCTCTTTCTTTAGTCTCTAAATTACTAAAGTGTTCATATCTTTTATAGAAAAATTCAAGTAAATTGTCAATTTGGCTTTCTTTTTTCATAATTTCAAAATCATCATTTAAATTATTATATTGGTCAGAAATTTCAAAGGTTTCAAGTTCAAAAACATCATTACGGTGAGTATTAAGCAATTTAGAATATTCAATTAAATTTTTATTGATGCAATTAATATATGTGCTAGCATTTTTTTCTAAAAGATTTTGATTTTGTAATTTTTTTCACCCATCTTGAATTTTGTTTCAATAACTACTTAATTCAACGAAACGATTGTCTTGATAATCAACTAAAAATGTCTTAAAAAGATAATTGTAGAAAAATATCAAATTAAGAGAATGAAGTGAGCTTTTGTGTTTACTATTATTAAAAAATCATTCATAAACCATATTGTTTTTAGAAATGGCAACATTAATGCCAGGAAATGAATTGTCAATTGATTTGATAATATCATTAGATCTATTATTTTCACTATAGAATAGATTTAAAATTTGATAATAATTAAAATTATTCATTTCCTCTTTATAAATTTCTTCATCTATTTTGATTTCTTTAATTTCTTGTTCGCTTAATCCTTTTAAGTCTTTTTTACTAGTACCTAAGTAAATAAAGGCTGCTAAACGTTCTGCATTTTTCATGTCTTTGTTTTTTTCAAAAACAAATTCTGGACTTTTAACAGCAAAAGATTTTTTAAGTAATCATCTAAAAAAATCAAAAAGAGAGTTTTCAAGTTTATTGTTAATTTCAAAAGAATATTTTTCTGTTTTTTTGTTAAATGAATTAAAACTGTTTAAAAAATGTTGAACATCAACAATTGAATAATTTTTGTTTAATTCTCTAAAGGAAAGATTAACTTTAAAAATAAAGAAATCAGCTGCTTTAATTTCTAATAAAGCTAGATGATTAATTATAAAATCAAATTTAAGTTGATCATCATAATTTTTTTCTTTTGTGCCTTTAAAAAAGACCTTAAAAGAATTTTTATTATTATCAATTTCATTAAAATATGCTGATTTAACAATTGGATTGTTATAGGTTTTAACAGAATTTTGTTTTTCTAAACTAAATAATTTATTTAAAAAAGAAGTTTTTAATTTATAACTTTCGAGATTAAAAGAAGAAGAATTATTTCAAAAAAGCTTTTCTAGAATGTTGTCGTTCTTTATTTCTTGACCCTCTTTTATATCATCTTTTTTAAGACGGCCAGATTTAATTCTGACTAAGAGATCTAAAGAAAACTCATTTATTTCTCTATTCTTTTCATTTTTATATGTTTTATTTTCCATAATACTCCTAATTATAATTTTTAAAAATTTCCTTAATATCAATTAAATAAGTTTCATGCGACGAATTTAAAATAAGATAACCAACTAGTTTTTTCATGTTCAAATAATCTAACGATTTAGGCAAATATCTTTCAACATCATTGATTTTGAAAGATAAATTCAGAATTCATCTAAAAAATTCTAAATTTAGACAAATTTTTTCATTTTCTTTGTTTGCTGAAAAAATTTTAATTTGATTTTCGCAAGATAATTTATATTCATTTTGATATTGTGAATAGATAGAATCAAAATGCAAGATGAAATAACTTAATTTTTTTAACTCAACATTAGCAATTTTGAAAGTTAATCATAAAATATTTTTCTGATTTTCTATAATTCTTAAACTTTTTAAATTGAAATCTAAATTATGTTTTTCTCTAAAAAATGAACTAAATTTATAATCCTTAATTTTGTCTAAATTTACTGTAAAAAAGTCTTTTAAATCATCATATAGAAAATAAGTTTTTAGAAAATCCAGTTGAAAGTTTTCAAAATTATTGCTTTGTAAACATTCATCAATTTTTATTTTGTTTTCTAAGGGTAAAAAGATATTAACTTCATTTTCTAAAAAGATTGTCTCTTGCGGAATTGTTTTTAAAATTGTCTCTTTCATATTTTTTCCTAATCTTTACTAAACTATTAAAATTAATAATTAATATAAGCATAATTATATTTCTCAAAATATTTTATTGCTCTTTTATAATTAAAAATAATATTTTAAGGAGTTTAAAGATGCAAGAAAAAAAGAAGTTATTTTTAGAGGTTTTTCTTTTTGTGCTAAAAATAACTTTCATTGGTTTTGGTGGTGGTAATGCACTTATGCCAGTTATTAAAAGAGAAGCAGTAGATCGTAAAAAGTGATTAAACATTGAAGAATTTGACAAAATGGTAATTGTTACTAATATGCTACCAGGACCTTCTGTCATTCAAGCTATAAGTTACATTTGTATCAAACATTTTGGTAAATTATGAGGTTCATTATTAACTTTAATTTCCATTTTGCCTCATGTTTTCTTGGCTTTTGGTTTATATTTGGCAGTTAATAAATTACCGTTAAATTATCTTTATGTTATAGCAGCAGGGGTTTTAACTTCCATTGCTGGAGTTTTGTTTGCTTTTGGTTGAAGTTATATGAAAAAAAGTAAAAATCAAATGAATACACCATTGTGATTATTCTTGTTTATTTTTACTTTTGCATTCTGTTTCTTTATTCCTTCACCTGGTAATATTCCAGTAATTGTGATGATTTTGCTTTTTTTAATTGTGGGACTTATTGAATTATTTTTATATTTAAAAGCTAAAAAAATAAAAAAAAGAGAAAAAGGAAAGGGGAATAAATAAATGCTTTTTGTTGTTGCAATAGTTGCTATTATTTTAATCTCACTTTCAGTTTTTGGTGGTGGACAAGTTTTTATGCCTATGTTCAAATGACTTTGGGAACTTTTGGCAAACAATTTTGGAGTTAATATTCAAGAAACGCACATAAATCAAGTTTTTACAGTTGCAAATGCTACGCCAGGAGTTGTTTCTACTAAGTTTGCATTTTTTACAGGTCTTTTAGTCGGAAATCAACAAAGTGGAGAAATTGCTTGATATGGATATTTGTTTATGTTCCTAACTTATTTTTTCTTTTGTTTACCTGCAATTTTAATTATGGCCTTAGCAATGAAATACATTACAAAATTTGAAAATAAAAGTTTTCTAAAACGTGTTTTAACATTAATGAAACCTGTGGTTGCAGGTATTATTATTTCAGTAGGACTGCAATTATTTATTGGTGTTTTATTACCTTTTGTGAAATTTAATGAAAATGGAAATTATTTTAAAATTAGCTTTAATAATTCAAAAGCACATTTTTTTAGTGGTTGAAGGGCAATAGTACTTTACATTTATGCACCTTTAAATGTCATAGTATCTTGATATCTTTATCGTAAAAAAATTTCACTATTTATTTTAATAATTGTCAATATTGTTATCTCCTTGATTTTATTTCAACCATGATTGAATTAATTTTTCTATATGAAATAAGGTTTACATAATATAAATAAGATATATATACTAGTATTTAGTTAATACTTTTATATATATTTATTTTTTTAAGTCGTGAAGTCGTGAAAATAAATTCACAAAAAAATAATCACATCATTAATGCTTCTAATTTTGCATAATCATTTAGAAAATAAAAAAATAAAAAAATGTTTTGTTTTTTAATATTCTAGTGCATAATTGTTATTGCAAAAATGTTCAAGCAAAACTATTGCTAAAAAAAATAAAAAAAATTCTTTGAAAATTTCTTTATTTTGTTATTATTAGTAAGCTAACATTTAGCAACAAATAAAATGTTCTTTGAAAACTAGACATATAAACATGACAGTCAATTTTTTCGAGAGTTTGATCCTGGCTCAGGATGAACGCTGGCTGTGTGCCTAATACATGCATGTCGAGCGAAGTTCTTCGGAACTTAGCGGCGAATGGGTGAGTAACACGTACTCAACGTACCCTTTAGATTGGGATAGCGGTTGGAAACAGCCGATAATACCAAATATGCACATTTTTCGCATGAAAGGTGTGTGAAAGGAGCAATTGTTCCGCTAAAGGAGCGGGGTGCGCAACATTAGCTAGTTGGTGAGGTAACGGCCCACCAAGGCGATGATGTTTAGCGGGGTTGAGAGACTGAACCGCCACACTGGGACTGAGATACGGCCCAGACTCCTACGGGAGGCAGCAGTAGGGAATATTCCACAATGGACGAAAGTCTGATGGAGCGACACAGCGTGCAGGATGAAGGCCCCATGGGTTGTAAACTGCTGTGGTAAGGGAAGAAAAAGCAGAAGAGTGGAACGCTTTTGCCTTGACGGTACCTTATTAGAAAGCGACGGCTAACTATGTGCCAGCAGCCGCGGTAATACATAGGTCGCAAGCGTTATCCGGAATTATTGGGCGTAAAGCGTCTGTAGGTTGTTTGTTAAGTCTGACGTCAAATTTTGGGGCTCAACCCCAAACCGCGTTGGATACTGGCATACTAGAGTTATGTAGAGGTTAGCGGAATTCCTTGTGAAGCGGTGGAATGCGTAGATATAAGGAAGAACACCAATATGGCGAAGGCAGCTAACTGGACATATACTGACACTGAGAGACGAAAGCGTGGGGAGCAAACAGGATTAGATACCCTGGTAGTCCACGCCCTAAACGATGATCATTAGCTGATGGAAAATTCATCGGCGCAGCTAACGCATTAAATGATCCGCCTGAGTAGTACGTTCGCAAGAATAAAACTTAAAGGAATTGACGGGGATCCGCACAAGCGGTGGAGCATGTGGTTTAATTTGAAGATACGCGTAGAACCTTACCCACTCTTGACATCTTCTGCAAAGCTATAGAGATATAGTGGAGGTTAACAGAATGACAGATGGTGCATGGTTGTCGTCAGCTCGTGTCGTGAGATGTACGGTTAAGTCCTGCAACGAGCGCAACCCTTGTCCTTAGTTACTAACATTAAGTTGAGCACTCTAAGGAGACTGCCCGAGTAATTGGGAGGAAGGTGGGGACGACGTCAAATCATCATGCCTCTTACGAGTGGGGCAACACACGTGCTACAATGGTCGGTACAAAGAGAAGCAAACTGGTGACAGGGAGCAAACCTCAAAAAACCGATCTCAGTTCGGATTGTAGTCTGCAACTCGACTACATGAAGTCGGAATCGCTAGTAATCGTAGATCAGCTACGCTACGGTGAATACGTTCTCGGGTCTTGTACACACCGCCCGTCAAACCATGGGAGCTGGTAATGCCCGAAGTCGGTTTATAAACAAACTGCCTAAGGCAGGACTGGTGACTGGGGTTAAGTCGTAACAAGGTATCCCTACGAGAACGTGGGGATGGATCACCTCCTTTCTACGGAGTACATTAAGAATTCAATTATTGGAATATGAATTCACTTTAACCTTAAATTTAATAATTTTCGACCTAACATCATTTTATATATATCAACAGTTCATGGCTTTTTTAGGTCATAAGCATTATGTCTAGTTTTGAGAGAACATTCTCTCAATTGTTCTTTGAAAACTGAATAGTAAATTATTTTAAAATATTTACAACGACATCTAAACAAATATAAATTTTAAATTTAGTCAATTTGTTTTGATTCATCGAGTAATCATAAAACATTATGATTCATTGAAATGTCTTAAAATACACATCATAAAATAACCAATTAGGAACATACTTTTAAATAAGGAAGAGTTTGTGGTGGATGCCTTGGGTCTGAAAGTCGATGAAGGACGTGATTACCTGCGATAAGCCTCGTGGAGCCGGATATATGCTATGAAGCGGGGATTTCCGAATGGGGAAACCTAACTAGAGTAATGTCTAGTTGCCATTTTTTGAATACATAGGAAAATGAGTGAGACACCTTGTGAACTGAAACATCTTAGTAGCAAGAGGAAAAGAAAATAAATAATGATTTCTTTAGTAGCGGCGAGCGAACGAGAATGAGCCCAAACCATTTTTATGGGGTTGTAGGACGATCTACATAGAGTTACAAAACTTAATGATAGCAGAAGCTTTTGGGAAGAAGCGACAGAGAGGGTGATATCCCCGTATGCGAAATTGTTAAGTCTCTTGGTCGTATCCTGAGTAGGGCGGGGCACGTGAAACCCTGTCTGAATCTGCCGGGACCACCCGGTAAGGCTAAATACTAATCAGACACCGATAGTGAACTAGTACCGTGAGGGAAAGGTGAAAAGAACCCCGAAAGGGGAGTGAAATAGATTCTGAAACCACTTACTTACAATTAGTCAGAGCCCGTTTATGGGTGATGGCGTACATCTTGCAGTATGGACCGGCGAGTTACTTTAACATGCGAGGTTAAGCGGAAAAAGCGGAGCCGTAGAGAAATCGAGTCTTAATAGGGCGCATTAGTATGTTGAAGTACACCCGAAACCAGGTGATCTATTCATGAGCAGGCTGAAACTTGGCTAACCCCAAGTGGAGGGCCGAACCGTAGTACGCTGAAAAGTGCCCGGATGACTTGTGAATAGCGGAGAAATTCCAATCGAACTTGGAGATAGCTGGTTCTCCTCGAAATAGCTTTAGGGCTAGCGTGTGATGTTAAGTTTTGGTGGTAGAGCACTGAATATGGAATGGCGGCGCCTAGCTGTACTGACTATAATCAAACTCCGAATACCATTATGTATTGTCATGCAGTCGGAACCGGGGTGCTAACGTCCCGGCTCGCGAGGGTAACAACCCAGATCGTCGGCTAAGGTCCCAAAATCGTGTTAAGTGAGAAAGGTTGTGAGATTTCATAAACAACTAGGAAGTTGGCTTAGAAGCAGCCACCTTTTAAAGAGTGCGTAATAGCTCACTAGTCAAGAGGTCTTGCGCCAATAATTTAACGGGACTAAAACACGATACCGAAGCCACGGGTACATTTGTACGTTAGAGGAGCGTTCTTAGGGCAATGAAGTCAGACCGTGAGGACTGGTGGAGCGCTAAGAAGTGAGAATGCCGGTATGAGTAACGATTCGTAGTGAGAATCTACGACGCCTATTGGGGAAGGTTTCCTGGGCAAGGTTCGTCCACCCAGGGTTAGTCAGGACCTAAGGCGAGGCCGACAGGCGTAGTCGATGGACAACAGGTTAATATTCCTGTACTTTCTTTAAATGTGATGGAGTGACGGAGAAGGATAGCCTTACCACTTATTGGATTGTGGGGTAAGTTTTAACTGGGAGTTGTTGGCAAATCCGCAACTCATAACCGGGAGAAATGACACATAGCACGTCAAGTGCGAATTAGGTGATTTCATACTTCCTAGAAAAGCTTCTAAACTTAAATTTAAGGAAACCTGTACCGAGAACGGACACACGTCCCCAAGATGAGTATTCTAAGGCGAGCGAGAAAACTAGTGTTAAGGAACTCTGCAAAATGACCCCGTAAGTTCGCGAGAAGGGGCGCCTATGGTAACACATAGGCCACAGTAAATTATGAGGGGCAACTGTTTATCAAAAACACAGCTCTCTGCTAAACCGCAAGGTGATGTATAGGGGGTGAAGCCTGCCCAGTGCCCGAAGGTTAAGTGGATGCGTTAGCTTTATGCGAAGCGTTGAAATGAAGCCCGGGTGAACGGCGGCCGTAACTATAACGGTCCTAAGGTAGCGAAATTCCTTGTCGGCTAAATACTGACCTGCACGAAAGGCGCAATGATCTCTCAACTGTCTCAACACTAGACTCGGTGAAATTATGGTCCCAGTGAAAACGCTGGGTACCCGCATCAAGACGAAAAGACCCCATGGAGCTTTACTATAACTTCGTATTGAAATTTGGTCTAACATGTGTAGGATAGGTGGGAGATGCTGATCTTAGGACGCCAGTTCTAAGGGAGTCAACCTTGAAATACCACCCTTGTTATATTGAGTTTCTAACTTGCCATCATAATCAGGTGGGAGGACAGTGCGTGGTGGGTAGTTTGACTGGGGCGGTCGCCTCCTAAAGAGTAACGGAGGCGTTCAAAGGTACACTCAATACGGTCAGAAACCGTATGCAGAGCGCAAAGGTAGAAGTGTGCTTGACTGTGAGACTTACAAGTCGAGCAGGTGCGAAAGCAGGACTTAGTGATCCGGCTGTACATTGTGGAATGGCAGTCGCTCAACGGATAAAAGTTACCCTGGGGATAACAGGCTTATCTTGCCCAAGAGATCACATCGACGGCAAGGTTTGGCACCTCGATGTCGGCTCATCGCATCCTGGAGCTGGAGTCGGTTCCAAGGGTTGGGCTGTTCGCCCATTAAAGCGGTACGCGAGCTGGGTTCAAAACGTCGTGAGACAGTTTGGTCCCTATCTGATGTGGGCGTTGGAATATTGATGAGAGCCGCTCTTAGTACGAGAGGACCGGAGTGGACGTACCACTGGTGTTCCAGTTGTTCCGCCAGGAGCATAGCTGGGTAGCTAAGTACGGAAAGGATAACCGCTGAAAGCATCTAAGTGGGAAGCCTCCTCAAAGATAAGTATTCCCTTGAGATTCCTTATAGACTATGAGGTTGATAGGATGGGGGTGTAAGCGTAGTAATACGTTGAGCTGACCATTACTAATAAATCGATCGGTTTAAAAGTTGTTATGTGTATTAAGACATTTCAATGAACCATAAAATTACTATTCAGTTTTCAAAGAATATGCACCTGAAGGTGTTTTTTTATTACTTTTTTAGGATTTTTCACAAACTTTTAGGCCATTTGTTCTTATTTTGTTCACTTTCTTCTTTTTATCTAGAAATTTTAATATTATAAAGTGGAGGAAGAAAAAATGTTAATTAGGGACGGAGCAATTTGATTTTTTAATAATAATTCAAGTCTAAAAGCTTATAGTTATGGTTCTAATGTTAAATTGAATAAACTTTTATATTTAACACATTTAATGTTTTATGCAATTTACAATGAAAAATTATTTGTCAATGCTGATTTTATTAAATTTAAATTTGGACCTATTAATCAGTATGTAAGAATTAATTTTAATAATTTAAAACAAATTGCATTCATTCAACGCAAACCAATAATTTTATTGACTTGAGAACAAAAAATAATTTTTTATATCATTAATTATGTTTATGGTGCCTTAAACTATAAAGAATTGAGCAAAATAACACACTTACATAATTTATACAGAATAACTAAATTTAATGAAACTTTAAATATAAAAAATATAAGCAATCATTTAATTTTGCATTTTAATCAACTATTCAAATTGTATAAAAACATGGATTTTTTACATGAAAAGTATATTAGATTTGATAACGTAATTCTGTATTATAATGATCAAAATTTATCTAAACAAGAAATAACATATATTAAATTAAAATACCAATTAGACCATAAATATGATGAATTTGAAAAATTAAAAATATTGAAAGTTCACAAAGTTAATAATGAAATTGTTTGAACATAATGTTAAAAGATATTTTTATTTCTAAAATAAATTATCCTAATGATAGAAATTTCAATTTTTATCAATTAAACAAAAAAATGATCAAACCACATCAGCATTTTGTATCATTAAGTTATGGTAAAAAAATTTTTTTCCATAGTATTGAATCTGTTAAACCGCTAGCAAATTTACATTATATTTTTGAAAATAGTAAAAAATTGAAAATAAAGAAAAATATTTATTTATTCAATTATAAACAAGTCAAATTATGCTCATTAACATATTTATCTTATATAGATTTTTCAAAAAGATATTCTTTCTCCGTTTTCAAAAATATTGATTTTACTTTACTTAAAAATAGATATCTTCCCATAGAAAAAAAAAGATATTTTAAAAAAATATAATAAATACTTATCTTCTCATAATAATAATTTAAAAGATTTCTTAATTATCTAATTCATTATTTTTTCTCTAAAAAATATACAAAACACAAAAAATGTGTTTTGTTTTTTTACCAAAAAGCCTATAAAAATGATGTTTTGGAAAAAAAGATATCTTTCAAATACTTCAAGCAAAATTTAGTTCTTTTATATATAATAATAGTACTTATATATAGGCAAAGTAAACAAAAGGAATTTATGAAGAAATTTAAAATATTTAAATACGGATTTTCAAATAATTTTTATAAATTTAGAGAAAAATGAAGTGATTTTTGATCAAACAAAGATATAACAAAAAAAATTCTTTTTACCGCTTTTATTTTGCTTATTTATGTATTAGCGACTACCATTACATCACCTTTTGTAAAACTTGTTGTTCAAGATAATAATGAGTCTTTAGTTGATAAAGATGCTTTTCTAAATACTCTCAATCTCGTTGGTGGAGGAGGACTGAGAAACTTTTCATTAGTAGCTTTAGGAATTAGTCCTTTTATTAATGCATCCTTAATCATGTCTCTTTTACAAACGAGACTTTTCCCTCCAATTCAAAAATTAAGTCAAAGTGGCCCGCATGGTCGTAGAAAATTAAATATTATTACAAGAGTTTTAACTTTGGTTATTGCCTATCCGCAAGCAATTTTATTAACTCAATCTCTTCACGCAGGAGAAAATCCATTTATTAGTTTTACTCCTATAGCGGGGACAAATACAGAAGCTTTAACAGTTTACTTTATTCTTCCATTAATTTTAATAGGGGGTTCACTATTTTCTTTATTTTTAGCAGAGCAAATAACTAATAAAGGAATAGGAAATGGAACTTCATTAATTATTTTTGTTGGAATTGCCTTTCAAATTCCAGCTCAATTTAAAGGAGCGTTTCGCTATTTTATTCAAGATGGACAAGGAAGCGCTATTTTTGTTGGATTTTTAAAATTCTTGACTTACTTATTTACTTATTTACTTGTTATCTTTATTATTGCACTTATTTATAATACTGAGCGTCATATTCCAATTCAACAAATAGGGGCGGGAAGAAGTAAAAATATTAAGGAGATGGGAAAATTACCAGTGAAATTAAATCCTGGTGGAATTATGCCGATTATTTTTGCAACCATGCTTATTTCTTTTCCTTTGATGATAGCAAGAATTCTGCCTGCTGAAAGTACTGCTAAAATTTGGATGGAAGCAAATTTACAATTTACTGAACCACTGGGTTTAACTTTGTTAATTTTAATTACATTTTTCTTTAGTTTCATTATTGGACTTCAACAGTCAAGAATTGACAAAATTGCAGAGGATTTTGCCAAAAATTCAACCTTTATTCCTGGAATTAAACCCGGAGAACAAACTGAAGACTATTTAATTGGAATAGTGCTTAGGTTGTGTATGTTTAGTGGTTTCTATTTGGTTTCAATTGTTTCAATGCAATACTTACAAATTATTCTTCTTGACTGACCGCAAGTTATAAGCTTTGGAGGAACGGGAATGGTAATTTTAGTAACTGTTTCACTTGAAACAATTCAACAATTTAAAGCACGTCTTCAAAGTGCAAAATTATCAAAACAAAAAATTCTTTCTCGTGAAACTTATGAAACTTCTACAACAATAAAAGATAAAATTAAAGATATCAAAACAAATGGAGATGGATTATTATGATAGAGACAAAACAGTTACCAAATATTGTGTTTATGGGGCCACCAGGTGTTGGTAAAGGAACAGTTGCTGCAATTTTAGCAAAAGATGCAAATATGATACATTTATCAACCGGTAATATTTTTAGAGAAGAAATTGCTTCAAAAAGCGAATTAGGGCTTGAAATAGCTAAATTTGTTGAAAATGGATTATACGTTCCTGATGAAGTAACTAATGCAACAGTTAAAAATAAAATTGAAAGTTTACTAGCTAAAGGACAAAAAGTTATTTTAGATGGTTATCCAAGAACTTTAGACCAAGTTGAATTTTTAAAAACTATTAATAATTTTGACTATAAAGTAGTCGAATTAACCGCACCAGCAGATTTAATTATGCAAAGATTAAATGGTCGAAGATTTTGTCCAAATTGCGGTAAAAACTTTAATCTCTATTCATTACCTTCAAAAAATGGTCTCTTCTGCGATAATTGTGGAACTGAATTACAAATGCGTAAAGATGATAGTGTAGAAAATATTAAAGTGCGTCAAAAAGTTTATGTTAATCAAACTGCACCACTTCTAAGCTATTATCAAGAACATAATAATTTACACACTTTTGATGCAACTTCTTCAGCAGAAGAAATTGCTCAAATAATAATTAAAACTTTAGAAAAATAGAAAGATTGATTTAAGTAAATCAATTTTTTTATTTTCTTTATTTAACTTTTTTATAGTTTTATTCTAAAAATAATAAGTATGACTTAAAAAATCTTATTTCTTAAAAAAATACTTTTAATATAAAATATATAAACTAAATATAAATATATAAATACATAAAGCTAATTTAGAGCTTTATATATTTGTGTTTTTTGTATTTATGAAATCAAGGAGAAAGTGGCAATGATTAAGATTAAAAGCGAAAATGAAATAGCCAAAATCACTAAGAGTTGTCAAATCCTGGCAGAAGTCAAGCAAATTATTTGAGACTTTATAAGACCAGGCGTCTCATTAAAAGAAATAGATTCAATCGCTTTTAATGAAATAGTAAAAAGAGGTGCAGAACCCGCATTTAAGGGTCTCTATGGCTTTCCAGCCACAGCATGCATCTCAGTAAATGAAGAATTGATTCATGGTATCCCTGGAAATTATGTTCTTAAAGAAGGTGATTTAATCAGTGTTGACTTAGGTTGCATTTATCAAGGATACAATAGTGATAGTGCTTTCACCAAAGGTGTTGGCAAAATTGCAAAAGAAGACCAAAAATTAATTGATGTAGCAATTGCTGCTTTTAATGCTGGTGTTAAAGCAATTAAACCAGGAGCAAGAGTAGGAGATATAAGTTACGCAATTGGTCAAGTTATTAAAAAAAATAATCTTTATACCCCGATGGAATACTGTGGACATGGTATTGGCAAAGAATTGCATGAAGACCCCATGGTATACAATGATGGTGTTCCGCACACTGGACCACTTTTGAGAGATGGAATGGTTATTTGTATAGAACCAATGATATTGCAAAAAAACGCACGTGTGAAAGTGAAAAAAGATAAATGAACCGTTGTTAGCGCTAGCGGTTTAAAGTCTGCTCATTATGAACATACTGTTTTAATCAAAGATGGTCAGGGTGTAATATTGACGAAAGGAATTTAATGGCAAAAGATGCTATTAAACTTAAAGCCGTTGTAAAAGAAGCATATTCAATGGACGAGTATAAAGTTGAACTAGAAAACGGCACAGAAATTAGAGCTCATATTTCAGGAAAAATGCGTGTAAATAAAATTCGTATTTTACCTGGTGATACAGTGGATGTAGAAATTAGTCCTTATGATTTAACATTAGGACGTATTACCTACAGACATAAATAAGGAGAATTATGAAAGTTAGAGCTAGTGTTAAAAGAATGTGTAAAGATTGTCGTATTATCAAACGTAAAGGGATTATTAGAGTAATTTGCTCTTTACCAAAACACAAACAAAGACAAGGATAGAATATGGCCAGAATATTAAACGTTGAAATTCCAAACAATAAACGTATTGTTATTTCATTAACTTACATTAAAGGTATTGGTAGAACTTCAGCACAAGAAATTTGTGCAACAGCTAAAGTAGATGAAAATATTAGAGCTAAAGATCTTACTGAAGAACAATTAAGTGCAATTCGTGAAGCAGCTAAAGAATACACTACAGAAGGTGACTTAAATAGAGAAGTTACCTTAAACATTAAGCGTTTAATGGAAATTAAATGCTACCGTGGTATTAGACACCGTAAAGGATTACCTGTTAGAGGTCAAAGCACACAGAAAAATGCTAGAACACGTAAAGGTCCTAGAAAAACTGTTGCTGGTAAAAAAGGTAAATAGGAAATAGGAGAGAATAATCATGGCAAAAAAAGCTAAAAAGAAAAATATAACAACAGGTATTGCTCACATTCACTCAACTAACCAAAATACCATTATTACCTTTACAGACGAAGCTGGAAATGTTATTGCATGAAGTTCATCAGGTGCTATTGGTTACAAAGGTTCTAAGAAAAAAACTCCATATGCAGCTTCATTAGCAGCGCAAGCAGCTTCAGAAGCAGCTAAAGAACATGGCGTAAAAAGTGTTAAAGTAAGACTTAAAGGTTTAGGTGCAGGAAAAGATTCAGCACGTAAACAAATCGAAGTTTCAGGTATCACAGTAACAGAAATTAAAGATGTTACACCAGTTCCACACAACGGAACAAGGCCTCCTAAACGTGTTCTTAAACGTGAAAAACAAAGATAATTTCAAATTGATTTAAGAAGGAGAGAATATGGAAAAAATGAGTAAATTGGCTTATGAACAAATTCAAAGTTCAAACCAAAACATTAACAAAACCACTTTTAGCCTCAAACCGCTTGAAAGAGGTTTTGCTAATACATTAGGAGTTCCATTACGTAGAGTTTTATTATCAAGCATCACTGGATTAGGCTTATTTGCAGTTAAAATCGATGGTGTTGAACATGAATTCCAAACCATTCCAGGTGTGGAAGAAGATGTTGTAAGATTAATTTTAAACCTACAAAAAATTAAATTCCAATATGACCCAAACTTAGTTTCAGATGATGACATTATTAAAGTAACTTTAAAACCAGATACTACAGCAGAAATTACTTCACGTTTCTTAGAAGTAAAAAATTCTAACATTGAAATCATCAACAAAACAGAACATATTGCCACTGTAAATAAAGCAAATGCCTTACACTTAGAAATGTATCTTCGTCCAGGTAGAGGTTTTGTTTCAGCTGAAGACAATAAAAAAATTCTTAACAATAATTCATTAATGTCAAAAGTAAATAGTGACATTAAAAGAGGTATTTTTATCGCAACAGATTCAAACTTCTCACCAATTGAAAAAGTAAATTATGAAGTTTTACAATTAAACACTTCAAGTTTAAAAATTGAAGAAGAATTAAAATTCCATTTAGAAACTAACGGAACTATTGAACCTAAACTTGCAATTCAACAAGCTTGTGAAATTTTAGTAGCTCACTTTAAATTAATTGGAAATGTTGATGAGATGAAATTAGACATTTTTGCAGAAGATAAAGAAATTGAAGTAAAAGAAGAAGATAATGACATCGATATTAGTCAGTTACAATTATCAGTGCGTTCAACTAATGCTCTTAGAAGAATTGGCAAAACTAAATTATCTGAAATTGCTGATATGACACTTGAAGAACTTGAACAAGTTAAAAACTTGGGTAAAAAATCAATTGAGGAAATTATCGCTATGTTAGCCGAAAACGGCCGTCAACTTAAAAAAGGAGAAGAATAATGGCAAATCCAACCCAAATTTACAGCCGTGATACTAAATGAAGAAAAGGAGTAATGCGTACTTTAGTGAGTGAATTATTAACTCACGGACGTATTACAACCACTTTAACTCGTGCTAAAGAATTACGTCGTCATGTGGAAAAAATGATTACCAAAGCCAAAAACCCAACTTTAGCAAATCGTCGTCTTGTTGCTGCCTTTCTTCGTCCAACTTTAGTTAATGAAAAAGACACTCTTTTAAAACATTTATTTGATGAAATTGCTCCACGTTACAAAGAAAGAAACGGTGGATACACTCGTATTTACAAACTTGTTTCTCGTCGTGGTGACAATACCAGAATGGCAATTATTGAATTAGTTTAATTAACATAATTTGAAAAAAATATGAGCTGAAAAAAAATACACTAACGAGTGTATTTTTTTATGCAAAAAATATTTTTTTGACCTAAAAACAAGCATTTTTTTAATTTACTTATATAATAAGTAAATGAACATGATAACAGTTAAAGATTTAGTTTTCAAATATCCTGAAGCCAAAAAAAATGCTATTGATGGAATTAATTTGACAATTCAAAAAGGCCAATATGTTGCTATCTTAGGTCACAATGGTTCTGGAAAAAGTACATTTTCAAAACTTTTGGTTGCACTTTATAAACCACTATCTGGTTCAATAGAAATAGATGGCATCACAATGGAATATTCAACAATTAAACAGATTCGTAAAAAAATTGGAATTATTTTTCAAAATCCTGATAACCAATTTATTGGTGCAAGTGTTGAAGACGACATTGCTTTTGGCTTAGAGAATGCCCAAGTTCCACAAAAAGAGATGAAACCTATTATTGATTCTCTGGCTGAAAAAGTTGGGATGACAGAATATTTGACTAGAGAACCACAATTACTTTCCGGAGGACAAAAACAGAGAGTTGCGATTGCTTCAGTTCTTGCCTTAGATCCAGAAATTATTATTTTTGATGAAGTTACTTCAATGCTTGATCCCAAAGGGAAAAGACAAATTTTAGAAACTATTCGTGAAATTCAAACTAAACGTTCAAAAACTTTAATTTCAATTACTCATGACATGGATGAAGCTATTCAAGCTGATTTGTGTATTGTCTTTGCGCATGGACAAATTATTGCTCAAGGTTCACCGGCAGAAATTTTAAGAAACAAAGAAATTATTGAAGAAGCTAAAATTGATTCACCATTTATTTATAAACTAAGTGAAAAAATTAAAGGAATTAAACCAACTTATGATGAAAGGGAGTTATTAGACGAATTATGCAGATAATTGTAAAAGATTTAGTCCATACTTTTTTGCGTAAAACTCCTGTTGAACATCAGGCATTAAAAAAAGTTAATGTGACAATTAATCAAGGCGAATATGTAGGTATTATTGGTCAAACCGGTTCAGGAAAAACCACTTTTATAGAACACTTAAATGCCTTATTAATACCGACAGAAGGCGAAATCACTTGAGTTTATGATAAAGAATTACAAAAAACTAAAAAACAGTTAAAACAAAATAAAAACACTTCTTCTAGCATTGAGCATGTTGTTTATACATTAAAGAAAACTTGAAGAAAAAAAGTTAAAAAAGCAAAAGAATTAAGACAAAGAATTGGTGTTGTGTTTCAATTTGCTGAGTATCAGCTTTTTGAAGATACAATTGAAAAAGACATAGCCTTTGGTCCCCGTTCATTTGGCGTTTCAAAAAGTGAAGCTAAAGAAAGAGCAAAAAAATATTTAAATTTAGTTGGATTAGATGACTCTTTTTTACAAAAATCTCCTTTTGAACTTTCTGGTGGTCAAAAAAGAAGAGTTGCTTTAGCAGGAATTTTAGCAATGGAACCAGATGTCATTATTGCTGATGAACCCACAGCTGGATTAGATCCTGTGGGAGTAAAAGAAATTTTAAATATATTCAATGAATTGAATAAAGCTGGCAAAACTGTTATTATAGTAACGCATGATTTAGACAATGTTTTAGAAGTTAGTCAAAGAGTATTAATCTTTAAAAGTGGCCAAATCGTCAAAGATGGACCAACATATGAAGTGCTAAAAGACACACTATTTTTAAAAGAAAATTACATGGAACCACCAAAGTTATTAGATTTTGTTCGCAAATTAGAACTTCGTGGTTTTCAAGTACCAAAAGTTACATCAATTGATGAGCTAGCTAGTTTTTTAAACAATAGAAAAATGATAAAAGGAGGTAACTAATGGGATCTCCAATTGGTCGTTACATGGCTATTAACAGCTTTATTCACAAACTAGATTCAAGGTTGAAATTAGCTTTAAATATTGTAATAATTGTTTTGATATTCTTCTCAAATTACTTTCTAACCACATTAATTATCTTAATTCCTTTAATGATTGCTTATGTTATTGCAACAAAAAGAATTTTTAGTTTAGTAAAACTACTTAAAATGCCTATATTTGTTGGAATTATAATTTTTGCTGTAAATATTTATACGATGAAAATTGATAATTTAAACGGTTTTCAATATTCTGATTCAAGCTTTTTCACTTTAAAAGAGTCGGTACTTCAGACTGTGCAAAATCTTTGAAATTCTAATGATAATACAACCTACATTTATGTTTGACATAGATTTAATGATTCTTCTTATGGCATAACTTATCCACAATTAATTAGAACATTAGCTCTAATGTTAAGAATTTATATTATGATCATGGCAACTTCATTATTTGTGTCAACAACTAAGCCAATTTTACTTACTAAAGCAATCGAAGACTTTCTTTGACCATTAAAATTACTCTTTATTCCTACACATATTTTAGCTATGATTATTTCAATTGCCCTGCGTTTTATTCCAACATTATTAGAAGAAGCGCAAAGAATTGTTAAAGCACAAGCTAGCCGGGGAATTGATGTAAAAAATGGAAAAATAACAGAAAAAGCTAAATCAATAACTACTTTGATTATTCCTCTTTTCGTTACTTCATTTGCCAAAGCTGAAGATTTAGCTAATGCAATGGAAACAAGAGGATATGATCCGTATGCTAAGAGAACAAGATATCGTCGTTTAGTTTGAACTTGAAGAGATTTTTTAACTCTATTTATTATTCTAGGAATTATGGCATTTGTAATTGTTAGTTTACATATAAACTTTTTACCAAGTTGATACAAACTAACTTATTCTGCTTTTTAAAAAAATAAAAAAATAACTTTTTGTGTTAAAATACATGTACTTAATTTTGAAACAATTTATAAATTTAATTTAAATATAGTAGAAAAAGGAAATTATGAGAAAAATTACAAGAAGAAAAAATAAAGAACGTGCTGCTAAAAGAGTTCACAAATTACAATTAGAACAAGCTCGTGCTGAAAGAAGAGCACAAAGAGCTACAGCTGCTTAAAAAATAATAATAAAAAAAGCGTTGTTAAACGCTTTTTTCTTTTTAATTAAACATGTTCAATTGATACAACAAATTCGCCCATTAAATCTTCATTAGCAGAAAACAATTTATATTTGAAAGTCTTGATTTGATCTTGAATATCAATTCCCAATAGTTCTGTAATTAAGCTAAATTCTTGACCATTAACTTGAATATATGAATTGCTGTAACGTTCATCTTTTTTAATAATTAAAGTAGTTGGCCCCGCAAAAATATTAACTTGTTTTTCATTAATTTCAACACGATTGGCTTGATTAGTTTTAGGTTCTTTAAAGTGATAAGTATGGTAATTTAGATCATTCTCATCATCATAGAAAATTTCATATTCGGCATCGGTTTCAAATTCAACATTGATAGGTTCATCATTTTGAATGGCTTGTGATTTAAATTTTATTTTCATAAGTTCAATCTTTCTTTTACTATGTCTGCACCAAAAAGGTAAATCGCTTTTGCTAATTCAGGTCCATGTTCAACAAAGGTTGTTGCTAATCTAATTGGCATAAATAAATTTTTACCTTTTTTGCCTGTCAATAAGGCTGTTTTGTTTATTGTTTCTTGTATATTTTCAACTTTAAATTCAACGTTTTCTAGTTCTTGAGCAAAAATTTTAACTACTTCTAATTGTTCAGCATTTAATTCAGGTTTAGTTTGCAAAGGATTTTGATAGGTATTTAAATTAGCAAGAAGTTGTGAAGTGGTATACACGTTTTCTTTAAAAGTATTAATGAAAAGATGCATTCATTCAGAATTTTCTAAGTTTAAAAGTTCAATAAGTTCATCACTACTTTTAGCTTTTAAATATTGTTTTGAAAATCATTGCATTTTTTGAATATCAAATTTTGATGGACTTTTACTAAATCTTTGTGGATCAAAAGCAGCAATTAATTCTTCATGATTTAAAACTTCTCTAGCTTGCGAATCAGTTCATCCTAATAAAGTTAAAAAGTTGAAAATACCTTCTGGAGCATAACCTTCATTACGATAATCTTCAATAAATTGTTTTAAAGATGTGTCACGTTTTGAAAGTTTTTTCCCTTCCATGTTAGTGATAATAGTTAAATGTCCGTATTCTGGATGTTCTCAACCTAATGCGTTATAAATAGCTAACTGTTTTGGAGTATTTGTAATGTGTTCTTCACCTCTTAAAACGTGTGAAATTTGCATATCATAATCATCTACAACAACTGCAAAATTATATGTTGGATAACCATCACTTTTTTGAATAACTCAATCACCAATATCATCGCTTTTGAAACTAATTTCTCCACGAACAATATCATTTCAAGTATATGTAACATCTTTAGGCATAATAAAACGAATTGAATATTCACCAGCAAGATCTCTACGTTGTTTTTCTTCTTGACTAATTTTTAATCAATTGCGATCATATCTAAATGATGGAATACCTTTAGCGTCACTTTCAGCTTTTTGAGCTTCAAGTTCTTGAGCATTATCATAAGCTTTATACGCAAAGCCCTTATTTACAAGGTCTTTGGCAATAGCAGCGTAGCGTTCTAATTTTTCACTTTGACGATACTTACCATATTTTTCATTAGGTTTGAGTGGGCTTTCATCTGGAATAATTCCCAATCAAGCTAAATTATCTAATTGACTTTTTTCTCCACCGACAACTTCTCTTTTAACATCAGTATCTTCTAGACGAAAAATGAAATCACCTTGAAAGTGCTTGGCAAATAAGTAGCAAAAAAGTGCTGTTCTTGCACCACCAATGTGTAAATATCCTGTTGGACTTGGTGCATAACGAGTTCTAATCTTTTTCATTGTAAACCTCAATCTATTAAACTAAATATAAGTACTAATATTTTAATACTAAATTATAAATATAATACTTAGTTATATTAAAAAGTTTGACTACTAATATGTTAAAATTTAGAGTATAAATTTACTCTTAAAAAAGAAGGAGTCAAAATGCAATATCTTAGTGATTTAGATGATAAAGAAAAAGAACAAATGGAAAATCAAAATTCTAATGTTGAAACAGAAACAGAGGACGAATACGCACCAGATGAAGAACTTTTTAGAGCTTTTAAACCAGCACAAACAAAAGTTGAAGAAGATGATGAAGAAGATGAAAATATTCCTCAAAATAAACCTGAATATGTTGTTCAATCACAAATTTTAAATGAACCAACAAAGGGAATTGATATTCGTGCTATTCAAAAAGAAATGAAAACTTCTTTTCTTGAATACTCAATGAGTGTTATTGTTTCACGTGCTTTGCCAGATGCAAGAGACGGATTAAAACCAGTACATAGAAGAATTCTTTATGATATGAGTGAATTAAATATTACTCATAATTCACAACATAGAAAAAGCGCAAGAATCGTTGGAGATGTTTTAGGAAAATATCATCCACATGGTGATTCTTCTGTTTATGAAGCTATGGTTAGAATGGCGCAAGATTTTTCTATGCGTTATCCACTTGTTGATGGACATGGAAACTTTGGTTCTATCGATGGCGATGAACCTGCTGCGATGCGTTATACTGAAGCAAGAATGTCAAAGTTAGCGGGAGAAATGCTAGAAGGTATCAAAAAAGATACAGTTGATTTTGTTGATAATTATGATGCTAGTGAAGTTGAACCTTCAGTTTTACCAGCACGTTTTCCAAATTTACTTGTTTCAGGTGGTTCAGGAATTGCTGTTGGTATGGCAACATCTATTCCACCTCACAATTTAGGAGAAACAATTGATGCAACAATTGCTCTAGCAAGAAATCCAGAAATAAGTATTGAAGATTTAATGAAATATTTACCAGGGCCTGATTTTCCAACTGGTGCAACAATTTTAGGTACTACTGGTATTAAAAGCGCTTATGAAACAGGAAAAGGCTCAATTACAGTTAGATCTGTTGCAAGAGTTGAAGAATTCGCAAATGGTAAAAGTAAAATTATTGTTACCGAGATTCCTTATGAAGTTAAAAAGACAGCAATTGTTGAAAAAATCGCCGAATTAGTAAAAAACAAAGTCATTGAAGGTATTGCCGATTTAAGAGATGAATCATCAAGAGAAGGTATAAGAATTGTAATTGATGTTAAGAAAAATCACAATCCACATGTACTTTTAAACAAACTTTATCGTCAAACTAATTTACAAACAAATTACAATGCTAATTTAGTTGCTTTAGTTAATGGTGAACCAAAATTATTAAATCTAAAACAAGCCTTAGAAGTTTACTTAAATCACTATGAAACAGTAGAAACAAGAAGATTGCAATTTGATTTGAATAAAGCTTTAGAAAGATTACACATCCTTGAGGGGTTAAAAATAGCAGTTGAAAATATTGATGAAGTAATTGCTATTATTAAAAAATCCAAAACTGATGCTGAAGCTCAAAGCAATCTTTCAAAAAGATTTGCCCTAAGTGAAAAACAAACAAAAGCAATTGTTGACATGCGTCTAGGGCGTTTGACCGGTTTAGCAATTGAAAACATGAATGCTGAAATTGCCGAATTAAACATTGAAATAGCACAAATTCAAAAATTATTAAGTGATAGAAGTGAATTATTAGAGTTAATTATTCAACAACTTCTACAAACTAAAGAAAAATACTCAGATAAGAGAAGAAGTATTATTAACATGAGTGCACAAGGCACTATAAGTGACGAAGATTTAATTCCACGAAAAGATATTGTTATTACAACATCAACAAAAGGCTTTGTAAAAAGAATGGATCTTGAAGAATATAAAACTCAAAAAAGAGGTGGTGTAGGTTCAAGTACCATGAAAACTTATGAAGATGATGATATTGCATCAATAGTTAATACTAATACTCATATTGACTTATTGTTATTTTCAAATTTAGCAAAAGTTTATAGAATAAGAGCCCATGAGATTCCTGATTTATCTCGTCAATCTAAAGGCGTGGCTTTTGTAAATATTGTTCCATCTTTAAATGTTAAAGATGGTGAAAAAATTATTTCAATTTTACCTGTAGATAAGTATGAAGAGGAAAAATACTTATTTACCGCAACAAAAAATGGAATTATTAAAAAAACTAGACTTTCAGAATATGAAAGAATTAATGCTAATGGTAAATTAGCATTTAATCTTCATGAAGGTGATGAATTAATTAGAGCTTCTATTTTAAGTGATAATGAACTAGTTCTTCTAGCTAATAATGAAGAAAGAGTTATAAAATTTGAATCATCAGATTTTAGACCAATTAGCAGAACAGCAACGGGGGTTAAGGGAATAAGTCTTGACAATAAACAGAGTGTTGTATCAGCTTCTTCATCAGCAGAAGGTGAATTTATCTTAACAGTTGGTTCTCAGGGTTATGGTAAAGTCACACATGAATCACTTTTTAGATTAGTTAAACGTGGTGGGAAAGGTGTTAAAGGAATTAATTCTAACTTAGCAGGTAATCTTGTTTTTGCAAGATTTGTAAATTTACAAGATGAATTATTAATTATTACAAACAGCGGTTTAACTATTAGATCAAGTATTTTAGACTTAAGTGTCTCAGGAAGAAGTGCTAAAGGTGTTAAATTAATTGACTTGAAAAAAAATGATTATATACAAGCTATAGAAATAATTAAAATTGATGAAAATACTGACCCTGAAGCATATGCACAAGCACAACAACGTTTTAACGAAATAAAAGAAAAATTGAGTCTTGAAAGTGAATAAAAATGACAAAAATTAAACTATTTCAAATTGATAATTTTTTCGTTTTTAAAAAAATTAAGAGCAAAAAAGATTTAAACTTCTCTTTAAATATTTTTGCTCAAGCATTAATGAAATATTTTAACTTTGAAAAAAATCAAAATCTTCTTATTTCATATCAAGGCAACATAATTCAGCAAAATTTATTCAATAATTTTGTTGAATTTTTTACAAATTTTTCAAACGTCTACATATTTAACAAAAATGTTTCAATTCCTTTAAATTTAGATGAATATGTTTTAAATAACATGAATTTTGATTATTTAATTAAGGGCTCATGACACCGCAATACACAAAGTTTAAAAATCAAAATTTATTCTTTTAAACATCAAATAGATTTTTCCAATTTAAACAAAGTTTTAAACTACTATAACAAAGCTTCATACATATTAAACAAGACAAATAGGGAAAATTTAAAATTTTTAAACTTAAACAACATAATTAAAGATTATGCAAAAAATGGCAGTGGTTCAACATCTTTTGAAAATTTAAAAGAAAGATATAAAGCAATAACTTTTTTAAGTTTAGAAAATTATGTTTTAAAAAACATTGTTAAAGAAATTTTTAAATATTATAAAAATAATTATCATTTTACTTTGTATACCTTTAAAACTTTTGTTTATAAAAAAATATTCAATTTTTTAAGTAAGAAAAATCAACATAGACATCATAAAATAAGTTTCAAATTAGATTCAAATGATCATCTTAATGTATGATTTGAAATAAACAAAAAATTTATCAAATTCAGTTCAACTGATTTAGTTTTACTTTATCTTAATTTCTTTTTTGAAGAAGTAAAAAGAAATGGAATAAGTTTTGACAGTAAATTTGTTTTAATTTCACACGAATCAGACTATAAATTAGTTGAATTATTAAAAATGTATAAAATAAAATATTTTTATTATTCAACACAAAATCTAGATAAATTAAAAGATCCTAATTGTTGATTTGCTTTTGTAAACAACAAATTTTTAGCAAATCCATCTTATGCAAAGACTTTTGATAATTTTCACTTCATTTTGTGCTTAATGTGAATGATGAACACATATAGTAACAGAAATAATCTATTAAATTTCAAATTAAAACAATTAGAAGAATTATTTGGAGTTTCCGAACACAAAATTACTTATCAAAAGATTAATCAAAACTTACTTCCTTTTTTGATAAAAAGTGCAAAATTAATGATTAATAAAAAATCAAAACTTAATATTTTTGACAAAATTAATATTTTTGATGCTTTTGAAGAAGACAATTTAATATTGTTTAAATTTTTAAGTGATAGTAAAAATTCTCTTACTTTGTCTTATAACTATATGACAAACAAATTAAAAATTGATTCACAAATATGCGAACAGTATGACTATGAATCAAAAAATACTTTTCTAAACAAAATCAAAATAAAAATTTTTACTTTTATACTTATAAAAAAGGCGAAAAAGTTAGAAAAAATTGCAAAAAAAGAAATTAAAAAATAAGTTTTTCTATTTTTATATTAAATATATAATATGTATTGCATATTACAGCAGACATTCATAAATGAAAAAAATGTAATTTCCTTTGATTTGAAAGTAGGCTTGCTGCTAAAACCGAAATCATTAAAATTATATTTCTCATTTAGAGAATGCCCCTTTTTATGTTTTATGCAGAAAGAGGAAATCATGAGATACAACGGTCCAGTGTTTAAAAAAGCACGTCGTTACGGTTTTTCAATTTTAGAAACTGGTAAAGAATTTGCTAAAGGTAAACAAAGAAGATATGCACCAGGTCAACACGGAAACAAACGTGTTAAACTATCTGATTATGGTCTTCACCTTTATGAAAAACAAAAAGTTAAATTTGTTTATGGCATTAGCGAAAAACAAATGAAAAAATACTATGCACGTGCAATTAAAATTAAAGGTATTGCTGGTACAAACTTATTACAATTATTAGAAAGTCGTTTAGACAATTTAGTTTATCGTGCTGGTTTAGCTTCAACACGTCGTCAAGCAAGACAATTAGTTGCTCACGGTCATTTTGAAGTAAATGGTAAAAAAGCAGATATTCCTTCAATGCACATTGATTTAGGAAGTGAAATTACTTTAAAAGTTAAATCACAAAAAAATTCAGAAGTTACTAAAGCATTGGAATCAAGAACTACAGCTGCTTGATTGACTTTAAACAAAGAAAAATTCAGCTTCAAATTTGATAGATTACCTGAAAGAAACGAACTTCACGCTGAAATTAAAGAAAACTACATCATCGAGTTCTACTCAAAATAGTAGTATTAATTAGGAGAATAATATGAAAAAAGATCTTCACCCAGAATATCACATAGTTGAAGTTGCTTGCCAAACATGTGGTAAAAAATTTTCATTTAAATCAACTAAAAAACAATTTTCAGTAGATGTTTGTTCAGGATGTCACGTTGTTTATACAGGTGACAAAACAAAAACTAAAGCAACAGGAATGATTGACAAATTCAACCAACGTTTTGCTAAATCACAACAAAAACAAAAAGAAGCTAAATAATTTTTTAAAAAAGCAAATTTCAAGTTTGCTTTTTTAATTATTTGACTTAAATATAGGTAATTTATTTTAAAAAATCAAAGCTTTTATATAATTTTATTTATTAACTAAAACAAGGAAAAAAATGTCACAAACTATAAAAACTAAATCAAGAAGAACACTAAGAATAGAAATTATTAATGCTCTATATTCAGCTGAAGTAATGAATGAAAAATTCCAAGTGAATCAATTTTTCGAAGCGGATTGAAATTTATCAAATGAACAATTTGAAGCATTAGAAAAAATTTCAAAAAACTATGATTATTACAAAAAATTAATTGAGAAATTTATTGCTCATGGATGAACTTGAGAAAGACTTTCACCGTTACATAGAGCTATTTTTCTCAATGCAACTAATGAATTTTTTGCAAAATTGTTACCAAAAATAGTAATAAATGAAGCTATTGAAATTTGCAAATTATTTTTTGATGACTCTTCTTACAAAATGGTTAATGGAATTTTACAAAACATTTATAGTCACTTAGTTGTTACTGAAATGCTTTCTAGACAAGTAGAAAAACATGAGAAATAAAAAAATCACAGTCAATTTAATTAAGAAAAGCAAAGTCAATTTAAAAGACCAAAAGTTCTTAAAAAACTATAAAAAAGTGTGAAAAATTAAAAAAATGTTTTTTAATTTAGAAAAAATAATCCTGATTCTTAAATGAGAATTTGACGCTGTAAAATTAAATGAGTTAAATTATAAAATTGCACAAAACATAAAATTTTCACAGGAAGAATTTCGACAATTAATTCTTGATGTTTTTATCGATAAATCTGAAAAAGAATTTATTAACCATTTTCTTTATTTTTACTTATTTGCAATACAAAAATATTTTTTTAGAAAAAAGAAAAAAATAGAATTTCTTATTGAAAATGTTTATGAAACAAAGAACTTATATCAATTAGATGCTGAAAAAAGAAGTTACTATTATAAATTTTTAAAAAGTTTTGAAAATTATGATAATTATAATTCTCGTCTTAGAAAACTTTTTACTAAATTACCTTTTTTACTAACTAAAGCATAAAAAAACAAGACTTGCTTATTTAATAGAGACGTCTTGTTTTTTTATTTGAATTGTGTTTCATAAAGGTTTCAATAATATCCTTTAAGTGCCATTAATTCTTGGTGATCGCCCTTTTCAATAATTTGACCATTTTCGATAACTAAGATTAAATTGGCATTTTTTATTGTACTTAGACGGTGAGCAATAACAATGGAAGTTTTACCTTTCATAATCTTTTCTTGTAAAGCATTTTGAATAATTTTTTCAGTATTTGAATCCACATTACTTGTTGCTTCATCAAGAATAAGAATTTTTTTATTACCTAAAATGGCACGAACGATAGCAAGAAGTTGTCTTTCACCTTGAGAAAGGCTAAGACCGTTATTTTCAATCATAGTATCATATCCATTTTTCATTTTTTGGATAAAATCATCTGCTGATAACATTTTAGCAACTTCCCTAACCTCTTCTAAAGTTGCATCAGGTTTTGCAATTTTAAGATTATTAAGAACAGTGTCATTGAACATAAATGAATCTTGTAAAACAACGGCCATAACATCACGTAAATCGTGTTTATCAATTTTGTTTAATTCAATTCCATCTAAAGTAATAGAGCCTCTTTGATAGTAATAGAATTTACTTAATAGATTAATAATGGTTGTTTTTCCTGCTCCTGTTGGTCCAACAATAGCAATTGTTTGACCACCTTTTGCATAAAACGATGCATCACGTAATTGATATGAAGCTAAATCAGGATTATACTTAAATCAAACTTTATCGAAACGTATCATACCCTCTACATCTTTTGGTAATTTGACAGTATCAACTGGATCAGTTGGTGGGTTTAATTCCAACAATCTGAATACACGTGTTGAAGAAGCAAAGCCTAATTGTAAGTTTAAAACCAACGTAATTAAAGCTTGAAAATTACCAGTAAAAGTGAAAATAGAGGTAATTAATGCGACTGTAAAACCGGTATCAGCTTGATTGTATAAAATTCCATATGTAGAAATATTATTATTTTTAAAAATCAAAGCTAAAACAATTGCAACAATTACTATAGTATTAGAAACAAAAATAAATCATGGTTCAAAAATTCTTTGATAAAAATCACCAATAAATGCATGTTTATAGATTCTTTGGGCAATTTCATTAAAACCTTTTTGTGCTTTTTCCTGAGCATCAAATGTTTGAGTAATTTTGGTGTTTCTTAACATTTCTTCAACATAACCATTTAAATCACCAAATGCATTTTGAGTTTGAATCATAGCAGGGCGAACTTTTCTAAGTCATCAAAGAGTGATAGACATAAACAATAAAGTTAAAACTACTATAATGATTGCTAAAACAGAACTAATAAAAATCATTGAAATTACACCAAAAAGCAATGTAAAAATATTTGTAAAAAGCGAACTTAATAATTTAGTAACCCCGTTAGAAACATTATTCACATCATTAACTAAAGTAGAAATTAAGTCACCTGTCATTTCACGATCATAAAAAGCAGTTGGCATTAAAATCAATTTATTCATAGCCATACCTCTTATTTTTGTTGCTGATTTTAGAGAGATATGAACAAAAATTCTATTTTGTAAATAACCAAAAACCGAATAAAGAATGAATAATAAACTCATGATTACCGTTAGAGTTACAAAATATTGAGTGTTAAATTGGTTTTCTTCTTTAATACTTGGTTCAAAAATTTGAGTAATTACTATTCCGGTAAAGAAAGAAGCAACAACTATTGAAATAGAACTAAGAATTGCAAAAGTAATTCCTAAAACAACCATTCATTTTTCTCTTTTTTCAAGAAAAGAGAAAAAGTTTTTTAAAATGCTAAAAGTTGTAATTTTTTTATTTTTTGTCATTTTTCTCCTTTCTTTTATTGATCCAGCTGATTACTATGAATTGATTGGTAGAGATCACATGTTGCAAGTAACTCATTATGTGTTCCTTGTGCTAAAATTCTTCCATTTTGCATCACTAAAATATTATTACTGTGTCTAAGTGGACCAATTTTTTGAGAAATTAAAATAGTTGAACAGTGGTAGTTATTTCTTACATTATCGATAACTTTCTTTGTGGTAATGTTGTCTAAAGCTGAAGTAGAATCATCTAAAATTAAAATTTTAGGATTTCTTAATAAGGCACGGGCAATTGAAATTCTTTGTTTTTGTCCACCTGATAAATTTCTTCCGCCTTGCACAACAGGGTGATCTAAACCTTGTTCAAAATTAGTTACAAAACTTAAAGCACATGCATTTTCTAAAGCTTTGTAAAGTTCTTTATCCGTTGCATCGGGTTTTGCTCATAATAAATTTGAACGAATTGTTCCTGTGTAAAGTAAGGCATCTTGATAAACAATTCCTACAGTATCATGAATGCTTTTTGTTTGTAGTTTATTTAATTCATTTTTACCAATTGTAATAGATCCATCTTTATAAAGATAATTATTCATAATTAAATTAACTAAAGTACTTTTTCCAGAACCTGTTGGACCAATAATTCCAAGACTTTCTTTAAATTTTAAATTGAAATTAATATTTGTCAATGTATTGTTTGGAGCTGTTTCATAGTATTTAAAGTTTAAATTACTTACTTTTAAATCATAGTTATTATCAACAACTAAACCTTCATTTCTAATTACATTTTCAACAACTGTTTCAAAAATTTCATTAATTCTTCCCGCTGAAACTTTTGCTCTAAACATTGACATTAAAAACATAACGGTCATCATTATTCCGAAACTAATGTTATATAAATAGTCTATAAAAATATTTAAATTAATAAGAGTTTGATCCGTAGCCGCTTGATTTATAGTCTTATTAGCAACAATTCCATAAATAACAATAATAAGCATATTAATTAATGTGAAGAAAACAGGTTGTAAGGTTGCAAAAAGTAGCTCAATTTTGTAAGAAATTTTGTATCAATTACTATTATGACGAGTAAATGACTCAATTTTCTTTTGTTCTAAGTTGTATGTTTTAATAACTCTTATTCCATTAATATTTTCCTCAATATCTTTAGTTAATATTTCTACAGACTTTTGAACTTTTTTTAGTTTTGGATTAGTAATAAATCCAACAATAATAACTAAAAAGAGCAAAATAGGAATAATGGTAACAACACCAACTGCCATTGGTACATCAACAAGAAAGGCCAAGATACTACTTCCCACTGCCATGAAAATACCTTTAATTAAAACAGTTGATCCATTTACTAAAAATTCTCAAAAAACCGCGACATCATTTGATAAACGAGTAATAATTGATTCACTTTTTAAGTCAGCAATGTTTTTAAGTGATAATTTTTGAACTTTTTCAAATAATTTAATTCTTAAAAATTTGCTAGTGTTTTCTGAAGCGTAAATAATTATCATTGTTGCCAAAAAGGTTATTAATATGTTTAATATGGTAATTGCAACAACAGCAATAATTAGATAATTTTGCACAATGTGCGGTGCAGCAGCAGGAAATAAAATTCTTCCATTTAACAATTCAATTTGAATTGGAGTTGTTTTATCTTCAATAAAAATTAATTTAATAAACTGTGAAATTAAATTTGGAAAAAAGATTGTCATTGCAACAGTTAATAAAATTAAAAATGCACCTAAAACAAAAAGAACTTTTAATTTTCTAGGTATCATTTTCATAATTTTTCACATATTACCTCCTTTTATATTAATTAACAAAAGCGACAAAGAGCCGCTTTTATTTATTTTTTAAAAATTTTATTTCCTAATTTAATATATTCATCAACTAATTCTTCGAAATAACTAAAACCAATTTGGTAGAATTCATCACTTTTTAAATCTACACCAACGTTTTTTAGAATTTCAAGAGGATAATCTGAACCACCTTTGCTTAAGAAATTACTAATGTAGTATTGTAAATATTCTTTACCTTCTTTTTTGTATTTAGAGAAGAAATAATTTGAAACCAATTGACCTATAGCATACTTATAAACGTAGAAACCGTAATAAAAATGAGGAACATTTACACAATCAATTAAGAAATTAGATTCATATTTAAGTTTTTTATTTGTATATTTTTTTAAATTTTCAAAATAAAGCTTTGAAATAGAATCATATGATTCATTTACAGTATATTTATCGATAGCGTTATATAAGTTATATTCATAGTTTGCTCAAATAATTTGTCTTTGCACAACACCAATGAATCCATCAATCATTTTTTCGACTAATTGAAATTTAAATTTATCGTTTTTATTAGTTTTTAAAAGATGATCATATAACATTTCCTCATTGAAAATTGAAGCTATTTCTGCTAAGAAAATAGGATATTGACTATCATAAAAATTATTATTTTTATCTGCAAAATAAGAATGAAGAGAATGGCCTAATTCATGAGCCAAAGTTTCAACTGATTCAAATTGACCGTCAAAATTCATTAAGATATATTTTTTATCAATGCCATAAGTTTCACCAATTGAATATGCTCCTGACACTTTATTTTCAATAGTCATATAGTCTACTCAATTTTCCTTAAGAGCCTTGTTTACAGTCTCATAGTATTCATTACCAAATGGTTTTAATGAATCTAAAACAATTTGTTGCATTTCTTCTATGGTGTATTCAGTTTTTACTTTGACTAAATCTCTAGAACTATCATATCTTGGATGATATTTTTCTTTAAATTTAAGTTCATAGAATTTTTTAAAGGCATTTCTGTATTTTGCAATAGTTTTATTTAATGATTGAACTTTAGAAAATAAAATTTGTAACAACTCATCATCAACTTTATCTTTTGAAGTTAGCATATTTACGGCTGAAGTATAATTTCTAACTTTTGCTTCAACATTTAATGTTTTAAATTGTTGGAAAAGTAAATTAGCTAAGGATTCTTTATGTTTTACAATTGATTTATTTCATTGTAAAACAGTGTTTTTACGTAAAATTTTATCATCACTCTTTAAATATTTTCTTCTAGTTACAGGATTTAATTTATGTTTTTTACCCTTGCCATCTAAAACAAAACCATAATCAATTTCACTGTCTGTTAAAAGAGTAAACACACCCTCGTAATTAGGATTAGCTTTAGAAGTTTTTGTTAAGTATTCTTCGATGTTATCGTCTAATTTATGGTCATATTCGTCAATTAACTCCTCTAATAATTTACGATAAGGTTTTAATTCATCACTATCAAGTCATGATTTAACTTTGTCGATATTTTTAAAAAATCTAACAGTTTCTGAACCAAAATTTTTATTAAAATCATCAACAAGTTGATTTACTTTATTTTCTAGTTCTTTGTATTGTGGATTATTTAATTCTCTATTTGTATAGTTATTAATGTAGTTAGATATTTTATTGCTAATGATTCCTGTTCTAATTCCTAATTCAAATGATTCAGCATAATTTTTAAGATTGTTATATTTACTATCTTTGTTTTTCAAAGTTAGTTCTAAGTGTCTTTTAAATTCTTCTACTCAATAATCAAATTTTTTACCTTGTAAAATATCTTCTAAGTCAAATTTATATTGTTTTTCAACATCACTAACATTTTTATATTGTTTCATTTTTAGATCCCTTCTTTTTAAGTTCATATTATCTAATTTTAATATAAAAGCTATTTATACTCTAAATACTCCCTAACATTATTCAAAAAATAAAAAAATGTGAAAATTTTCACAAATTTCTTTATAAAAAGCAGACATTTTTTTATATATGTAAATAATATTAATTAAAATTTGGTTACTTAATAATAAGTAAAATATTTAATTAGTATAGAAATATATATTAAGCAAATTATTAAGTTATTCTTAAAAATTTAGAAAGGTTCAAATGAAGAAGATTAAAAAGTCTATTATTGCCTTAAGTGGTTTAGCAGTTCTTTCTGCACCATTTATTGCAGCAAGTTGTAATACTGGAGGAGATAAAGAAAAACCAACACCTACACCGGATCCTAAACCAACACCAACACCAGATCCTAAACCAACACCAACACCAGATCCAACACCAGATCCAACACCAGATCCAGGTTATTCAGAATACGCTAACAATGCCTTTGCTTCTAGAGCTTTAGCTTTTGAAGAAAAGGCTGATGATGAAGTTAAAGTTGGTGTTTCATTCTCAAAAAGTGGAGATCAATACAAAACTTTAGATACTGCTATTAATGCTTTCAATAAACAAGCAGAAGATTATAAAGCAAAATTAGAAACATTAAAAACAAAAGAAACTTTAACAGAAGAAGAAACAGCTGAAAAAGCAAAAATTGAAGCCTTCTTAAAAGACTACAAAAAAGTTGTTTTAAAAGGTGCTGGTTCAGGTGGTTACAATGCTGCTGCTGAACAAATTCAACAATTTATTCAAGGTAAAAACACTCAAGATATGTACAACCTAGTGTTTAACTACCCAACAGTTGCTGCTGTTTTAGCAGAAAATGGAATGTTATTAAACTTTAATGATGAAGATCCTAATTTAGCAACAACTTTAGATAGCTTCAGTGATTCATTTAAGTTAGACAATAACTTAACATCTAACATTATTAACAAAGGTACATGAGTTATTCCTGCTTTCAAAAGTACAATTGTAACAGCAGTAAATTCACCATTACTTTCATACATTTTAGAAACAATGGAAACAAATGGTGCAACTATTAACTTGTCAAAATACAGTGAAATTAAAACTGCTGGAGCAAATGACAAAAGTGAAATTGTTAAAAAATGAGGTGAAGCAAAAGATTCTGAAACCATTAAAGGCATATTAGGCGAAAATTATGTAGTTAATGATGATACTTTTGATACCGCAACTAAACTTATTGAATTTGCCGAAAAAGCACAAGGATTATTTAAAAATGCAACAAGAAATTCAGGACTTCACATCTTAGGTATTGATGATATTCAAGGTTTTATTGGTACTGTAATTTACTCAGCAATTAATGCCGATCCTTCAGAAATGTTTACCGTAAGTAAAGTTGTTACTAAAAAAGAAGGATTTACTACTCGTGAAGCTGATTATAAACCTGCAATTTCAACTGACTCACCAGTGTCAAGAAAATTAGAACAATTATTTAATTTACTTAAAAGAGCAATGGCGAATGGTTCAATCGTACTTCAAGGAGATGGAGTTTATACTTCAACTGAGGGAAGAAACCACAAATATGCTTTAGGTATTGGTTCAACAGCTGGTTACAGACATAACTATGTAGATGATAAAGATCTTAGCAAAAATGATATTTTAGTTTTAACAAAAGATTCAAAAACTACTGAATACTCAAAAGCATCAGGTGATTTTACTGAAGTATGACAAGGAAATGATCACAAAATTTCAATTAGAATCGGTAATCACGTAAATGCAATTTGAGATTCAAAAGAAGAAATTGAAAAAGCTAAAGATACAACCTATAGCTACTACATTAAAGATGAAGAAAATAAAGCAAAATTTACTGCTGCAATTAGTACTCTAGATAAAACAGAAAACAAAGAAACTCCAAGATATATCTTTATTATTCCAGTAGGCGATAAATATAAATCTGAATATGGTGCAAAATTAACTGCTTTAACTGAATACGCAACTCAAAATCCTACTAAACTTAAAGATGCAGGTATTGCTGTTAAAGGTGACAAAGAATATCAAATTTTCATTCAACAAATGACAGGCGATACATCTTACAATCTTATAAAAGCAACCAGCACAAGTACTCTTCAATTAAACGAATTATTTGCTTTTGGTGCTCCTTCAAAATTTGAAGAAAGTGATCAAAAACACGTTGTTTATCTTCAAGGACCATCATTAATTGGTATTAGAACAAATGAAGGTCGTGATAAAGCAACCAAATTATTTGTTAAATACTTATTAAACGATGCTCATAAATTAGCTAGTGGTGGTTCTTACATTTATCCAGATCAAACTCTTGCAACATTCGATGATTCAGGTGTAACAAACAAATTCCTTAAAGTTGCATATACAAACTTCAAAAAAGTTCTTAATGATTCAGATAATTATGAAACATATTCAGAAATTCCTGACACTAGATCAGATAGATTTAGAAAAGCATTAGGTGAAGCTTGAAGAGGTCTTTATACATTAGTTGCTAACTCAGCAAATGGATCAATTGAGGGTGATTACCGTAAAATTATCATTACAGATAAATTACTATCAAACGAAGCAACCTTATTCCAAGATAATTAATAAATTGAAAAAATAATAAACACGATAATACTTTGTATTATCGCGTTTATTATCTTTATAGAGCTATAAAATAGACCAAAAGGACAAAAATGAAAAAATTTAAATTGTTTTGACTTTCACTTTCTCCAGCAGCATTAACACCATTAATGTTTGCTGCTTCATGTGTACAAAATGATAAAGAAAAACCTGCACCAACACCCGATCCAACCGATGTACCTTTTAATGAAGAAAATCAAAATAAATTAAAAATCCACATAGCAAAATCAGATGAAAAGGCAAGAATTAGATCTTACTTAGATGAACATAAGCCAGTTCTTGAATCAAAAGATCCTACTAAATACAATCTTTTAAGTGATTACTCATTCAATATAGAAAATATTAAAGATCCAAATTTAAAATTTTCTATTAACGATGAACATTACATAGCAGTATTAGATTCTGCTAATTTAAGTACTAAGCCAGATCCTAATAAAAGAACCACTGCCGCAAATCATGTTTTTAAAGATGAAAGAGTATTTATCTATAAAGTTTGAAAATTGGATAATGGAAAATGAATCTTTATTGATCGTACCACATGAAGTCAAACTAAACCTGTAGAAATAAATTTCACTTTACCAGAAAACATTTCAACGCAAATTAATAATTCAATTCTTAAAACAATCAACATTGATTGGGATCAAATTCCACAACTTTGAGTAGATGCCAAAATTGTTTCATGAGCAGATGGTGATACAATCACTTTTAGAATTACTAAAGAACCAAGTACAAAACATAGAGATTATGATCAATTAAAAGATCTTTATGAAAAAGAAGAAGATTTAAAATTAAGAATTTTAGGTATAGATACTCCAGAGAAAAATGTTGGGGAAACTGAATCACAACCATTTGAACATCAATATGCAGAATTATCTTCTTCTTTTGGAACAACTAATTTTGCTCCAGGCACTAACATTAGAATCTTTTTAACTGGAGATAAAGATACTTTTTCAAGATACACTGGTGATTTCTTCTTTGGTGATGGTTATAAACACTCATATGCTACTGAAATTGTTAATCATGGATTCACATTACCATTGCTTAATAGTGGAAATATTAGTGAAGCAAAAGATAATCACAATTCACTTGATTACTACATTGATGTACCAATTGCTAATGGTTTTAATTCCGCTATGAAACACCGTAGAGGTTTCTTCGTCAACTTTAATGATGCAGCAGCGGTACAATCTGCAATTTATTTAATTAAACCTTCTTCAGGTTGAAGAATTCTAACCAATTTAGTAGAAGACAATATTTATAATAGATTAAACATTGAACCCGATTTTTAAAAGGACATAATGAAAAAAATAATTACTAATTCAATTCAAAAATTAAAATTAAAACAAACTGATGGTTTTACTTCTGAGGATCATGCAGAATTTGAAAGAATTGCATCAAAAATTAAAGATCGTTCATCATTAAACAATTTACCAGCCATTGAACTAAAAAATGTTTTCATCGATTTTGGTGAAACATTAGCTGTAGATGATGCTAGTTTTAAAATTCCAGAAGGTTCATTAGTTACTCTTTTAGGCCCATCAGGATCAGGAAAAACAACTACTTTAAACGCTATTTCCGGTTTATTAACTGTTACTAGTGGAAATGTTTATTTTAGAGGTAAAGACGTTACTAAATTACCACCGCAAAAAAGAAAACTTGGTTTTGTTTTCCAAAACTATGCTCTTTATCCACACATGAGTGTTTATGCAAATATAGCCTTCCCACTTAAAAATGATGCTGAATGAAAAAATAAAGTTATTTTAAAGAGAATGACAGCAAATTATGAAATTGACTTTATTTATTTAAAAGCTTTAGGTTTAAGTGAAGAAAAAATTGAAGAAATGAGACAACTCTGAAGAATTTATAGAAAAATCAACAGAGAAACTTCAGTTGAATTTTCAAATAGATTAGTTGAAAATCGTTCAAATTATGAAAAAGCTTTAACTGAATACAAAATGTCAAAAGTTCACTACATAGCTGAATTAAATAAAACTTCAAAAATTTCTCTAGATGCTTATTCTAGCTTAGAAAAAAGCTATAAAGAAGCTAAAAAATACATTATCGGGGAAATGAAACTTGAAAAAAGAACTGGGCACATGTACCCAGGCAAAGATTTTAATCAATCAGTTGCTGCTAAATGAAATGAAGAAGATTTAAAACGTAAAAATCCTAAATCAATTGATGAAGCACAAAATTACATTTTAACTACCCAAGATCGAATTTCACAATTAAACAGCGAAAATCGTAAAGAATTTAATTTAGTAGCACAAAAACAACATTTAGATATTGAAACTAAATTAATGAAAGATTTAATCTTTTATAAATTCAATCATAATCAACAAAAAATTGTTAATTACTATAAAGAATTAATTGCCCAAAGAAAAAAAACTTACAAAGAAGAAAAAGCTAACTATAAAAAACATAATGATCCAACACAAAAAAGATTGGAAAGAAATAACTGAGTTTTACCTAGATTAGCTTTAAATAAGTTTAGAAACTTATATAACGAAATCGCTATTCAATACAAACTTAAAGAAGTAAGAATGCAAGATGAAAAACTTAAAAATGCTCCATTAAGTTTAGAAGATAGAGACAAAATTAAAGAGTTATATAAAAACATTATTTCAATTAGAAAAGCTATTCACGAAGAAGTTCTTGAAGTGGCTAAAAGAGTTGAAATTCTACCAATTTTACAAAAAAAACCTACTAGACTTTCTGGAGGTCAACAACAACGTGTTGCTATTGCTCGGGCAATTGTAAAAAAACCACAAATTCTTTTAATGGATGAACCTCTTTCAAACTTAGATGCTAAATTACGTATTTCTACTCGTCAATGAATTAGAGACATTCAGCAAAAATTAGGAATTACCACAGTTTTTGTTACCCACGATCAAGAAGAAGCGATGTCAATTAGTGATATTGTTGTATGTATGTCAACTGCTAAAGTACAACAAATTGGTTCACCAATGGAACTTTATTCAAAACCAAAAAATAAATTTGTTGCACGTTTCTTAGGTATGCCTGAAATGGCAATGTTGCCTGCTACTTATGAAAATAATACTTTAACAGTTTTTGGTAATGAAATCAAAGGAGTTCATATTCCTAACGTTGATGAAGCATCATATAGTGTAGGAGTTAGAGCAGAAGATTTCATAATTAATCACGAAAACACTGGTAGATTTTCTGCAAAAGTTGTTGCTGTTGAACACTTTGGTAAAGAAAGCAAAATCATTGTTGAATTAGATAATAAAGATCATGCTAACTTCCTAGTTGATAACAGATACACCTACAAAATAGGTGATTTAGTAAAATTTGATTTGCCAAAAGACAGATTGCATATTTTTGACAACTTAACTGAAAAGAGAGTGGAATATGAAGTTAAGTAGTAAGTTCTGAGCTTGATTATCAATTAAAATTCCTAAACTATCTCGTTTTAGTGCTAATCAACAAATCAAAACAAAGGCAGGTTCACTTTCTGAATCAATTGTTGAAAAAGAAACTGCTTCTTACAAACCTTTAGCAATTTTGCTTCCGATGATATTTATTATTATCACTTTTACTATTGCACCATTAATCTTTAACATTAAGTTTGCTTTCACTAAAGAAGTAATTATTAATGGTGTTGCACATTCACAATTTACTTTCGAAAATTTTAATGCAGTTCTTCAAGATCCTGCATTTGCTGTTGGTTTTCGTAACTCCCTTATTTATGGATTAATTGTTTTGCCTTTCTCTATTGCAATTTCACTTTTAATTAGTTCTACAATTGCAAATTTATATGCGAAAACAGCCAAAGGATTTTGACAAACTATTTTCTTCCTTCCTTATGTAACTAATGCTGTTGCAATTTCTCTTACATTTTTACAACTTTTTCAACCAACAGGACTAATTAATAGTGCTTTTGGACTTGGAAAAATTCCTTGATTAGAAAGTCAAGATCAGTTTTCATTTAAGGCGATGGTTGCAATTATTTCACAAGGAATTTGAGGTCAATTAGCTTTCAATATTTTAATTTTTACTACTGCGATGCTATCAGTGGATAAAAATCAATATCGTTCTGCTTCAATTGATGGAATTGGTAAAGTAAAACAATTTTTCACTATCACATTACCATCAATTAAATCAACAACAAGTTTCTTGATCACATTAGGAATTATTAATGGTATTAAAGTTTTTCCTAACGCTATTTTTGATAACAATCCAACCAAAGCCATTGCTAATGGTGGTTCATCATTAATGGTCTATGTTTATAGATTTGTTAAATCTGGAAATTTAGCTTATGGTTCAGCCGCAGCACTTTGTTTATTTGGAATAGGAGTCTTCTATTCTTCAATTATTAGAGGAGGATTTAGAGTGGCCTTAGAAGTAACAATTAATAAAGGAGAACATAATGTTTGAAACAAAATTAAAAATTCACAAGTGATGATTGAATATCAAACTCAAAAGAAACAGAGATAAGACTGCTGAACAAGTAAAAGAAAGTGATTTCTTTGCTTCTTCTGTTTCATTTGTCCTTAAATTACTTATTTTATGCTTCTTTGGGCTAATTATTCTCTTCCCATTCTTCTTCATGTTAATGTTAGCTGTTTTTCCAAGAGAACAAGCTGAAGCTCTTAAAGTAGATCCAACTATTTTTCCAAAACAATGAGATTGATCTAACTTTGTTAAAGCTTGAAATGGTAGTGATTCTTCTTCATATTTCACATCATTTGGAATAACTTTTCTTAACGTGCTTTTCTCTATTTTTGCAAAAACACTTATAACTATGTTAGGTGGTTATGCATTCTCAATTAAAAAATGAAAAGGTAAAGAATTTCTTTGATCAGTACTTATTGCACTTTTAGTCTTGCCAGAAGTTGCTCTACTTTCAGGGCAATATAGAATTATTGCTGAATGACATAACGCATATCAAGTTAATGATAACTTTTTTGGACTTACAGTGGTTTTAGCAGTTCCATTTGTTGCTTCTGTATTTAGTGCTTTAATGTTCAGAACTGCTTTTGAAAGTATTCCTTCAAGAATTAAAGAAGTGGCAACAGTAGATGGCGCGGTAGGAGTAAAATACTTCTTTAAAATTGCTGCACCAATGGTTACACCAACTACTTTAACTGTTATTATTCTTACAGCACTTAGTTCATGAAATTCATACTTATGACCTTCATTAGTGGCTAACGGTAATATAAAAGTACTTTCAGTTTGATTGTTTGAAATTGGACAAGATAAAACAGATCCAACAAACATTATTACCTTACAAAATATTAAAATGGCAGGAAGCATTCTAGCAATTCTTCCAATGTTTGTTTTCTACTTATTATTTAGAAAAAGAATCATGAGTGCTATTTCAAGACAAGGAAGCACAATTAAAGGTTAGATATGAAAAAAGTTAATGTCAAAGTTAAAACTATTGTTTGAGCCTTTTTATTAATTGCTTCTTTAATTGTTTTTGGAATTACTATTGCTGTAATTGTCAATACTAACTACATTTTGTCAATTAGTGATTATGCAATTATTGATGATTCGTTAATTTTACAGGCTAAAACAGAACAATCATTTGCTATAGGATTTTTAGCACTTTCAATTGTCATCTTCTTTATTTCTACATATATTACATATGCAGGTATTAAAAGTTGATCATATAACGCCATTTTATAGGAGGATTTGTGAAAAAAAATCTTAAAAAACTTCTCTGAACTTTCGCATTGAGTGCAACTTCACTTGCTCCTATTGCTACAAGTGCATGTTTTGTAACCATTAATCCTGAATTAAGTAAGATTGCTGATTTAGCTGTAAATATTGAAATACGTAAAACAACTCCATATGAACAAATTAATAAAGATGCCTTAGAAGGTCAAAAAAATCTTTCAGATGTTATTCTAAATAAGTCACAATACTTAAGATATGATCAAAATTTCTTTTCATTAAACTGACAAAGTAAATCTTTAAATGATAATACTATAAAAGGTTTAACCTTGCCAGAAGAAGCACTTGATGTTCTAGCACACCATTTTATTAATTCACCTTTAAATTACTTTGTTTTGGAAAACTACAACAAAATTTTCACAACAGAAAACAAAATTTTAAAATTCAACGGGATTAACAACTTCTATAGAACCTATGATAGAATTCCACTAGTTTTCTTAAGTAGATTTAATAAAATTTTTGCCAAAGATGCACAAACATTAGACATAAAGACAAAATTTCTTAATTTATTTAATGAAATGATGGGGCATGGTCTTAAAGTCAACTTAAATCAAGAAAGTGGAATTCAAATAGCAATGCCATCAATTTTCTTGCTTCAACAAGCAAGTGTAGATTTTAAAAATTCAAGCACACAAACAGCTCATTTATTCACTGAAAAAATTCCAACTGATAGTGAAAAATATAATGAATTTATTGAAAACCCAACAACTTTCTTCAACAATCCAGAAAATGAAAAATATGATGGAATTAAATATTGAGAAAGAGAAGAAGCAAAAGGCAATCCATTTGCAAGAGAAAATGTTAATACACTTAAAAGACTAAAAAGAAGATGAATTAACGAATATGGTGCACAACCTCAAGAAGTTGCTAAATTAATTGCTTATTTACTTTATTTTAATGATATTAAGAATGTACAAATTGGACTTGCTTATAGTAGAATTGAAAAAAAATTAGTTCATTTTCTCGAACTTCAAAATGAACAAGAGCAATGAGAATTTTATGACATCATGAAATTTTATGAACTTTACAACAACTTAAAAGATCAAGAAAATTTTGCTGGTTTAACCATTGAACAATTCAAGCCATATACTAAAGATATTTTTGTAAACGATTGAACTTTCAAACCAACACTTTTATTTGCGGGCGCTGAAGTAAACGCAGACAACACAACACTTTATGCAGAAGCTTTAAGAAATCCAAAAATTAAATATAGTGTTGAAAATAATCAAATTGCAAAAGAATATCGTCCAAAAAGTGGCGGAAATGATGCTAATGTAGTTAAATTACTAACATTACTTGAAAAATATTCAAATTACAAATAATTAATGAAACACTCTAAAAAAAAGAGTGTTTTTTATTTAATTAAAAAATGCAGTTTTGAAACTGCAAAATTTTATTTTTTATTATCAATATTAGTTTTTAAAATATTCAAGAATGCTTCTTGTGGTACTTCAACAGAACCAAGCATTTTCATTCTTTTTTTACCTTCTTTTTGTTTTTTAAGTAGTTTTTGACGTCTGGTAACATCACCACCATATAACTTAGCTGTAACGTCTTTTCTATAGGCTTTTATGGTTTCTCTAGCAATAATTTTTGAACCAATTACTGCTTGAACAGGAACTTCAAAGTTTTGTCTTGGGATTTCAGCTTTTAGTTTTTCACATAATTCTCTAGCTCTTGGATAAGCACTATCTTTTTGAGTAATAATAGAAAAAGCATCAATCTTGTCGCCATTTAAAAGAATATCAACTTTTACTAAATCACTTTCTTTATAGCCAATTACGTCATATTCAAATGAGGCATAACCTTTTGATAAACTTTTAAGACGATCAAAGAAATCTAAAACAATTTCAGCTAACGGCATTTCATAGGTTAATTTTGTACGATTTTCATCAATATATTCTAAATCTTTATAAATTCCTCGTTTATTTTGACAAAGTTCCATAATATTACCAATATAAGTATTTGGAAGAATTATTGTGGCTAAAATATAAGGTTCCTCAATTTTCTTAATGTAAGTACGATCCGGCAAAAGAGAAGGATTAGAAATCATTTCCATTTCTCCATTAGTTAAATAAACTTTATATTCAACTGAAGGTGAAGTAGCAATAATTCCAATTTTATATTCACGATTTAATCTCTCTTGCAAAATTTCCATATGCAACATACCTAAAAATCCAACCCGAAAACCAAAACCTAAAGCTTTTGAAGTTTCTTGCTCTCAAGTAATTGAACTGTCACTTAATGAAATTTTTTCTAAACTTTCTTTTAATTCCATGTAATCTCTTGTATCAACAGGATAAAAACCAGTGAAAACTACGGGTTGTTTTTTCTTATAACCTGGAAGTGGCTCACTTGCTGGATTTTCAAGAGAAGTAATCGTGTCACCTACACTTACTTCTCTTGCATCACGAATAGTAGCCGCAACTCACCCAACTTCACCAGCTTCTAAATATGATTTTTTGGTCTCTTTGGGATTTCTTACACCTAATTCTGCCACGTGATATTCTTTATTATTTGACATGAATTTAAATTTTTCACCTGCATGTAATTTACCTTGGAAAATTCTTACAAGTAAAATAACACCACGATATTCATCAAAATAAGAGTCAAAAATTAAAGCTCTTAAAGGTGCTTGATCATCAGCTTCTTTAGGTTGCGGAACAAATTTTTCAATTGCAGTTAAAACTTCTTGACAATTTAAGCCTGTTTTAGCTGAAATTGCCACAGCATTGGAAGTATCTAAACCAATTACGTTTTCAATTTCTTGTTTAGTTCTCTCAACATCAGCAGAAGGTAAATCAACTTTATTGATAATTGGAATAATTTCTAAATTATTTTCAAGAGCTAAATAAACGTTAGCTAATGTTTGGGCTTCAATACCTTGAGTGGCATCAACAAGTAATAAAGCACCTTCAGAAGCAGCTAAAGAACGAGAAACTTCATAGGTAAAATCCACATGCCCAGGAGTATCAATTAAGTGAAAAATATAATCTTTGTACTTAATTTGTACAGCATTAAGTTTAATTGTTATTCCTCTTTCTCTTTCAAGATCCATTTGATCTAAAAATTGATCATCCATATCATGCTGACTAACAGTATTAGTTAATTCTAAAATTCTGTCAGCCAGTGTGCTTTTTCCATGATCAATGTGTGCAATAATAGAAAAGTTTCGAATTTTTGATTTATCCATAATATCACCAAATCATTTTGTATTTCATTTAAAATTTTATTAGAATTATTTTACTAATAATACTATGAATAATAGTAAAATAAAAAGCCTAACAATTATAAATTATTCTTTGGAGATATGAATGAAAGAAATTATTACAACAGGTCACACAAACAAAAGTTTTAAAGATGATAATATTTTTTTACAAGAAAAAGTTTACACAGGTTTTAATCATCACATCAATTACGAAATTTTAAAAGAATTTAATTTTGTTCCAAGATTAATTGAAAATAATCATCAATTAATTAAATGAAGTTTTATTGAAGGTCATGTACCAGAAATGAATTTTCAAAATTTATCAATCATCGCTTCTTATTTAAAAGAATTGCATAATTCTAATTTGAAATTTCCTGAATCAAATCACAAAGCTAGAACAGAACATTATAGAGAAATTTTAAAAAACAAAAATATTAAATTAAGTATTTTGGACGAATATGCCTCTTTTATAGATGAATTATTAAATACACACAAACACAATTGACCTCTTCATAATGATCTTTGACCTACTAATATGGTTGAAGATAATCAAGGAAAAATTTATTTAATTGATTGAGAATATGCAACAATGGGAGATAAACACTTTGAACTAGCATATTTTATTGAGGCTGCATATCTAGATGATAAACAAATTGAACACTTTCTTAATGAGTACAAAAACTATGATTTAAAAGAAGTTATTAAAAATCGAATTTTTGTCAATTATTTAGTTATTTTATGAGCGCATTCGCAAAAAACATTACCTTTTGAAACAGAACAATTTGCTAATAAAATTAATTTACTTGTCAAAATGCTATAAAATTAAAATTAATTATTTTTAAATACAAAAGGAAAAAACATGCTATTTTCAGAATCTTCTAACTTTAAGTTTAATAAACTACGCAAACGTTTAATACGTTCTTTGTTAGTATTTCTAATTTTTTCATTTTTTTCATTTTTAATTTTTATTATCACTTATCAGATTTTAAAGAATAAAGAAAATCCCGGTATTGCATCAGTAAGTTTTTTAAATTTTTTTACTTCGTATTGATCATTAACTACTAATTTTTGGTACATTTTATTTACATATCCTGACTTTTTTTCATACTATTTTACTAGTTACGATGCCCAAAGTATTGGGTTGTTAATTGGAAATATTATTGCTTTTATGATAGGTTTAACTTTTATTTTAACATTCACAGTAGGAAGTATAACTTTAATAATAATTTACATTATTAACATCAAAAAATCTTATGATAAGTCTAATACAAAATTAATTATTGTTTATCTTGTTTTAACCTTATTAAGTGTCTTTTTTGGAATTTTTCTTTTCATTAGTCAAGCTGCACCAAATGCTAATAATTATGTTCCAGGACTTCTAGCGTTTTTTATGAATCTTTTTATTTTGATTATTTATGTTGCAAAAATCTTAATAATTAAATTTGTAGAAAAGAAACACGAAATAAATCAATCATCAATAATTGAACAAACAATGACGCAAATGATTTAGAAATATCGCAAGATATTTTTTTATTTCTTTTATTGAAAAATTAAATTTTTATAATTAAATTACTTTATATAAGGAGAGAAAATGAATGTTAAAAAAGAATATCAAGCAATTTTAAATAATCTTTTAGATGTTTCACCAAATGATCCTGCTGTGTTTACAAATATTAATAGTAAATTTTCTTATGATTTTTATAGGACTTTTGATTTAAATTTAACTGCACAAATTATTAAAAATCCAAATTTTAATGTACCTTTGTTAGAAAAAAATTCTTTAAAAATCGCTGAGGAAATTAAAGAAATGAATGATCCACAATTGATAATTAATCATTTATTAGAAAATGATTTTGAATTAAGTGAAAACCGTAAAGGTCAAATTTTTAAACATCTAACTTCACAAAAAGAAAAAATAGTTAGTGAATTAAAAGCTAAATTTCAAAAGCAAATTACTGAATGAAAATTGTTTGAAAATAAAGCAGAAGAAATTTATCAACAATCAAGTACTTGACCAATGCATCTTGGCTTTGTTTTTATTAAAGTTTCAATTGAAGGAAAACCCATTTTCGCACCGCTTTTTTTAAAAGAAGTCGATATGGAATTTAAAAACGGTAAGGCTTATTTAAAAGCAGCAAGCGAAATTAAAGTAAATGAAAAATTACTTTTTATTCTTAAACAAGCTAATTTCGATTTGGCTTTAAGTGATGAATTTTCAACAATGTCAATTGCACAAATTGTCAATCATTTAAACATTGAATGAGACGAAATTTACAATTTTAAGGTAGATTTGGTAACGGAATGTCTTAAAATTAAAGCTGAAGATATTAAAAATCGTGAACTTGAATTTTATGGAGGGCTTGTTCTTGGTTTATATCAACCATCAGGTGGTTATGCAAGAAACAGAATGCTTGAAATCATTCAAAAAAATGAAGTTGAATCAATCATTGAAGTTGAATTTAATAAAAATAAATATAATGACAAAATAGACAAAGTAATTTTCAATCCAAAAAGTTCTATTTTTAAAATTACTCCAACTAATTATTCACAAGATAGAGCCATTGTTTCATCGCTTAATCAAAATACTATTATTTGAGGTCCACCAGGAACTGGAAAAAGTCAAACAATTGTCAATATATTAACCAATATTCTAATGTATGAAAGAAACGCCTTAGTGTGCTCTGAAAAAAAAGCTGCACTTGATGTAATTGAAGAAAGATTAGGCGTTTTGAGAACATTCACCTTAACTTTAGTTTTATCCAGAAATGTCAAAAGAAAAAGTTTTTATGAACCTATTAGTCAGTACTTAGAATATTTACAACAATTTAAAATTAAAGAAAAAATAAAACCACAAATTCCAAGAATTATTAATCAAAGCGAAGTAGAGTTTCTTGAGAAAATTCAAACTTGAAAAGATGATACAAAATTACCACTTTATGCAAAATTTATTGAAAAATATAATGACAAATGAACTTTATTGTCACAGGATTTATGGGATAAATTATTAGAATTAGACAACACAATGTTATACACTAATAATTTTGATTTTAAAAATTCAAAAGAATACTTAAAAGCTTTATTGAAAGTTAATAAAGTAAAATTTAAACCATTTAATTTAACTAATAAGAAAATTAAAAAACTTCATCAATATCTTTATGAAAATTTAAAATCTTTAAATCCGAATTTAAATGATGATTTAAATTATTTCACTAATTTAAATTCAAATGACTTTGAGAAAATTAATCAACTTTTTAATCTTTTACCGAAAAAAAACAATTTAAGCATTAATGATGAAAATCAGTTGAAAGATTACATTGCTTATAACATTGTTCAAAAAATTGAAAAATTTACTAAAGAAGAAAACGATTTACTTAAGAATTTTATTATTGCAGTTAATACTGCAAAAATGGAGCCATTTAAATTTGTTAAACAATTTGCGCCAATTATTAAAAAAATTTATCCAATAATTATTGCCACTCCAGATACTGATTTATCTCCATGACAAAAAAATGAATTTGATTATGCAATTTTAGATGAATCAAGTCAAATTTTTCTAGAAAAAGGATTACCTATTCTTTATTTAGCAAAGAAAAAAATTCTTGCAGGCGATGATCAACAAATGAAACCATCTAATTGATTTGGAATTAGATATACAGATGAGGAAACTATCTATGGAACGGTTGAATCATTACTAGATTATGCTAAAAGTTTAGGTGTTCACACAGTATTATTAGATAAAAATTATCGTTCAAATTTTGCTGCATTAATGACATTCAGTTCAAAATTCTTCTACAATGAAAGTTTAGATGTAATTGATTCATCTAATAACCCACATAATTTCAAACCAATTGAAGTCTACGATATAAATGGCATTTGAGAAAATAATACAAATTTAAGCGAAGTAGCTCTAGCGATAGAAAAATTAAAAGAAAATCTTCCTATTTATAAAAAGGTGATACTTTTATGTTTTAACAAAAAACAACAGGAATTTATTCAAAACGAAATTATTAATAGTCACAAAGACTTAGAAGAGTATTTAACTACTGGTAATTTATTGATAAGAAATATAGAAAATATTCAAGGAGATGAAGCTGATTTAATCATTGCAACAGTTGGATATGATGCAAATGCAGCTATTCATTCTACTTATGTTGGTCGTCCCGGTGGTAAAAATGCACTAAATGTTGCTATAAGTAGAGCTAAAGACAAGATGATAGTTATTAAATCATTAAAATCTAATGACATTGTTCTTTCTTCTTTTGAAAACGAAGATGTTTATACATTTAAAAAATGATTGGAATTTTTAGAACTATCAGAGGAAGAGAAGAAATCATATCTAACAAAAGTCAATAGAGAAAAAAATTATACAAGTAACGAAAATCCCTTATTTATAGATATAAATAATACATTAAATAAATTGGCAGAAGAAAATTCTAATTTAAAAGTTTTAGCAAATGAAAGTGTTGGAACAATAAATGTTGATCTTGTTTTAAGTTATAAAAATAGACATGAATTATGTTTTATTATTGATGATTTTAGTTATGCATCTAATATTAATGAATATTTGAAATTCAAAGATAAAATTAAATTTATTAAGTCTAAAAAATACAAAGTATTTTGAGTTAACTATCTAACATGATTTAAACAAAAAACTGAAATATTAGAATATGTAACAAATTTATCACAAGAAAAAACACAAGAAATTGAAGAATTAACAAGAGAATTAGATTTAGATAACAGTAGTAATAAAAATGAGAATACTTATTTTGCACTTGAAAATGAGAAAGAAATCGAAAGAGAAAAAAGAATGTTAAATCTACCTGTTGTTGTTCAAAACAAGTCATTAGATCAAGTTGATAATTTGGAATTAATGAATAATGAATTATTTATTGAAACAAAAATAGAAGAAGAAACAATAGAAATACCACAATTAAAAGAAGAAAATTAATTTTAAAAATTTCTTCTTTTTTTATTTGTTTTATTTTCTTTTAACACTTATTTATAGCCTTTAAGAACAAATAAAAATTTTAAAAAAATTCAAATGAAAAAATATTCTAATTTTTGCTCTTTATTTTCTAAATTTTTGGTCTATAATTTGCGCTATGAAAATAGCAAATTATTGGAAAAAAGATAAATTTAAATCTAAGTTGATTTTAATTAATTTTAATGAAGATAATATACCTTCATTACCTTTTTATGCTATTGAATACACACAGAATGTATTTGATAGATTCTCCGCTAAGTAATATAAACAAAAAATAACTTTTCAATTACTTAGTTAGGAGAAATATATGTCAAAAAAGATCAATAATCAGCATATTATTGAATTAAAAGAAGTCGTTAAAGAGTTTGACGGAAAATTAGTTTTAGATAATGTTGATTTAAAAATTAATAAAGGGGAATTTGTTACATTATTGGGTCCTTCAGGATCAGGTAAAACAACAATTTTACGTTTAATTGCCGGTTTTGAATGAGCCACTCGTGGAGAAATTAAATTTAATGGTTTAGATATTAAAGATTTACCTGCGCATGCACGTGATTTATCAACCATTTTCCAAGATTACGCTTTGTTTCCACATCTAAATGTTGAAGGAAACATTAAATATGGTTTATTACTTAAAAGAAAACCAAAAGAACATGTTAATCCGAAGTATAAAACATTACTTGAGGAAAAAATTAAACAATGAAATAAAAAAGCTGCTGATGAAATGGCTAAATTAGATCGTGTTCAACAAGAATATGAACAAGAAATGGAAAAATTTAAACCAACTAGTAGACAGTACAAAAAACGTCAATCATGATTAGATGATTCAGACTTTAAATATTCATATTGAGAATATTACACAACACAACAAATTGAGAAATTTGAAAAAAAACACTTAACAAGAAAATTAACTAAAGATGAAATTAATGAAGAAGTAGCAAACATTGTTAAATTGGTTGGACTTGAAGGCAGCGAGAAAAAAGGAATTAACGAACTTTCAGGTGGTATGAAACAACGTGTTGCACTTGCAAGATCTTTAGTTATCGAACCAGAAATTCTTTTACTTGATGAACCTTTAAGTGCATTAGATGCTAAAATTCGTCAAAAAATGCAAGTTCTTTTAAAAAGCATTCAAAAGAAATTAGGTCTTACGTTTATTTTTGTTACTCATGATCAAGATGAAGCTCTTGAACTTTCAGATCGTGTCGCAATTGTAAGAGATGGAAAGATTGAACAATACGACACACCTAAAGCAATTTATGATTATCCAGTTAACAAATGAGTTGCGAACTTTATTGGTGATTCAAATATTTTTAATGGTAAATTTAATGCTGATGGAACAGTAACCATTTTAGACCAAAAAACCTATAAAACAGTTCATGATGAAAATGAGTTTGCTCCTGGAGAAGAAGTAGATGCTTTAATTCGTCCAGAAGATATTGATATTGTGAACACCGACAGAGATAGAAATGATAGACTTTTAGGTAAAGTTGTTGAATCATCATATCGTGGAAGTTATTACTATTTAAAAATTGAATTAGAATCAAAACACATTATTTATGTAGAAACCGCTAAAAAATTTGACGTAGGTGAAAAAGTCTACTTAAGTTGAACAATTGATTCAATTCATTTAATGAAAAAAGATAGCAAATGAGATTATTCACAAGATGCTGAATCAAATCAAGAATAAATTAAGTTTAAATAAAAGATTAACTCTTTTATTACCTTTTGTTGTTATAGCTATCTTTTTTATTCTTTTACCTATAATTTTAATTATTATTAATGCCTTTACTCCAAGGGAAAATTTTGACACTTTTTTACTTTTAAAAGAAAAAAACACATGAATCCAAATTGGAAGAAGTTTGAAAATTGGAGTAATTAGTTCATTAATTTGTTTACTCTTAGGTTTTCCTTATGCCTATTTTATTGCAACAAGCAAAAATAAATATTTACCAATTTATGGAATGAGTTTGATTTTAAGTCCAATGATCATTTTTACAATTGCTAGAATTTACGCAATTAGAGGATTTTTCTTAGCCGTTGTGCCAACAGAAGATACTTTGAATGCTGAATGATTTATGGTATTAGCATTGACTTATTTAAATTTACCATTCATGATTATGCCTTTATATAGTGTGTTTAAAGACATGCCCAAAAACATTATTGAAGCAAGTGAAGATTTAGGTTACAATAAATTTCAAACTTTATTAAAAGTTGTTGTGCCTTATTCATTAAAAGCAATAATCAGCGGATTAGGATTAATTTTCCTTTCATCAGCAACTAACTTTGTTATAAGTGATAAATTGTTGCCAAATAAAAATCAATTACAAACAATTGGATCAGTAATTAATGATTATACTGTTCCTTCAAACGAATATCTTCTATCAAGAGGAAGTGTCTTAGTTTTAGTTGTATCAGCAATATTTATAGGCTCATACGCGCTAATTCAATATGCACCAAAACTTTTTGCTAAATTTAGTAAGAAAGGATGAAGATATGAGTAGATTTTGAAACGGTTTAAAACAATCATATATTTACTTAATTTTAGTAGTAACTTATATTCCTTTAATTTTTGCAGTAGTTTTTAGTTTTAATAAACCAAGTGCAAAAGGATTTCTAAGTTTCACATGAAATCAAGGAACAAACGAAGCGTGAGTTAACTTTTTTGCAGATGATAGAGGAAATGCTTTGGTTAATTCAATTATAATTGCCTTATTTACAGCTATTTTCGTTGTAATTATTTCGCTTGTAACTGTCTATGCAATGTGAAGACAAAAAAATAAAAAATATGGTGTTGTTATTAAAAGTGTTAATAATATTCCATTAATCAACCCTGACAACATTACTGCTATTGGACTTGTTTTGGTTTTTTCTATGTTATTTGGTACTCTCGCAAGTACTAAAGAAGGTTTAGCTCGTGGAATAGTGGGTCATACTTTAATGGCCTTACCTTACGGTATTACTTTAATGTATCCAAGAAGCGAAAAATTCAATCGTTCTTTAATGGAAGCATCTCAAGATTTGGGTTATTCTAAATTTAGATCATGATTCAAAACATATTTTGTGTACATGATTCCTTCAATAATTTTTTCAGCTCTAGTAGCTGCCTTTCTCTCATTTGATGATTTTATTATTTTAAGAACTACAACAAACACAGTTACATTAGGAACAAAACTTTATGAAGGTCAGTTCCAAGCGTGAGGATTAGTTGTTGGAGCAGCTCTAATGTTTTTAACTATTTTTGGTAACATTATTTACATTTCTTATAAAGCATATAATCTTAAAAAAGGAACAAAATTAAAAAATAAGAAAGGAGCAGAATAATGAATAAAAATAAATTGCTTTACTTTCTTAAAACTAAAATTTTGACTAAACAAGTAGCATTTGGTGCTTTTGGCTTAGCTATTACAGCTGGTTTAGCAGGAACAATAGGTTATAAATATTCACATCCTTTTAAACCTAGTTTTTTCAATTACAAACAATACATGCTTGAAGAAAATCAAGATATTATTCGTAAATATTTTGACTATAAAGAATTTGATACTTTAAATCAATTCACTAATGCAATTTTAACCAATAAAGCTGTAGCTGGTATTGGATCTGATGCACAAGCAGTTAATTTAATTAAGAAAAACAAACTTAAAAAAATCAATTTTCATAAGCTATTTCCAAATGTAATTAGTGAAAGTGATCTTGAAAATAAAGACATTCTTGCTCAAAAATTGCAAGAACTTTACACTGAACAAGTTTGACAACATTTGTCTTCATATGATAAAGAACTTGAAGTTGATGAAAATGGAAAAGAATTTTCTGATGGGAAAAGACATTTATGAGAATATTTCACACCATATTTTTCACAAGATATGGTTGTAGCATATAATCCTTCTAAAGTTTTAAACATTAAAAATGATGAAAATTTAAACTTTAAAAAATACTATGATTTAGATAAGCAAATTTTAAATGACTTAATAACCACTAACGAAGATAATGAAAATGATAATTCATGAGAAGCAGGTAGCTTTAGTTTATATAGTATTTTAAAAACTTTAAAAAAATATGGATTTAATAATCTTGAAGCAACTGATGCTGTACGTGACAATATGATTTATGGATCAGGTTATAGATTTGACAAAGAATCTAATAAATATGTGGATTCCTATGCCACAGGCAAGGGAAATGACTTTGATAATGGTATTAAAGACCATAAAGAATTAATTAATCAGTTTGCAGATTTAATTAAAAATTCAACAGGATATAGCCTAAATAGTCCAAAAATTAATTTTATTGGTGATGGACTTGAACTAGTAGATAGAATTGTTAATCCTGCTTCTGATATTCAATTTGGAATTATTTACAATGGTGATGCCTTTGATGCTTACAAAGGTGCAGATAATGTTAACAATAGTCATGATGGTGCTATACGTTATATTAAACCAAAAACTAACTTATTACTTATAGATGGACTTGTAATTGTCGATGGAATTGATAAAGAATTTGAAGATAAAGTTTATGAAGTTGTAAAAAATTCATTTCTTGAAGGATTAGGCGATGGTCAATGAGAAGATTCAGGAGTTGATAAAACTGAATTACATTCATATTTAAACTTTGACAATGTTGGATATACACCCGCATTTAAAAAATTAGTTGATTTTATCGAAGAAAATGATTTTGAGTATATTGAAAACTGAAGTAAACCATCAACAATGACAGATGTTAGTGATGATGAATGAGAAGATATGAAAAAATATGAGCAACAATATGCTTCAAACTTATTTGCAATTAACGCTAAGTACAATTTAAAAGTTCCAGGAACATTGCAAGATTTAATTACTTCAGGCGACAAAACTTACACAGTTAATCACTATGATATTAAACCAGTTGATGAAAAAACTTTGACCGAAATTGAAACATATTGAAATTTAAAAATAAAAAAATAAAAGGAAAACGAGAGTTTTCCTTTTTTAATAATATCCAAAAAAACAAACTTTCAAACTTTCAGGTTTAATATCTAAAAGTGAAATGAATCTTTTTTCAAATTCCTCTGTAAAACTGTTGATTACTTCATATAAACTTTTATTTTTTTTCACTCTTACATCAATTATAAAACTGACATTTGATTGATTTTTTGCAAAAATAATTCTTGGTTCGTGTTCTAATTTGATGAAATTAGTATCATTAATACATTGTTCAACCATTTGAATAAAAGCTGATTCAGTAACTGAATATGACTGATTTACAGAATAGTTGACTGTTACAGAATTCATCTATTTATTTCCTTTTCCAGCATATTTACCAGTTTCACTTGAAACAATAATGTAATCTCCTTCTTTAATGAACATAGGAGTATCAAGTTCATAACCAGTTTCTAATTTAACCCTTTTTTGTGGATTAGTAGTTGTATTTCCTTTTACTGCATCAGGTGCTTCAACAACTTGTAATTCAATATTAACTTCTAATTCGATATCTAGAACTTCATCTTGATATTTACGAATTTTTACAGTTGAACCTTCTTTTAAAAAGTTTAATTCTCATTCAACATTTTTAACGGGAATTTCAATTTGTTCATAAGTTTCATTATCCATTAAAACAATATTTTCGCCATCTGAATATAAGTAATTCATAGGACGTTTGTCAATATGTGCCTTATTTACTTTGTCTCCACCTGTGTAGGTTTTAATAGTTGTACTACCTGTTCTTAAATTTTTTACTTTTGCTTTAACATTAGCTTGTCCTCTACCTTGTTTTGAATGTTGTGCATCAAGTACAACAAAAATATCTCCTCCGTCTTCAAAAGTAATTCCAGGTTTAAATGTATTTACATTAATTACATCCATTGTATTCTCCTTTTATATATTTAAAATTAACTTATTTATAGTGTATATATTTTATATTAAAGGCATAAATATCTTTATTCTTAAGTAAAAAAATAAAAATCAAGTTCATAAACTTGATCTAACTATTTTTTTATCTATTTTTTGTTTTCTTTTTGTATTAACTTAGCTTCTTGCATACGAATAATATGTTTCAAATCTTTTAATTCTTTTAGTTTTAAAGGGCGATACATTCCTTCAGGTATTTTGTCCACTTTTAAATTCGCATATTGCAATCTTTTAAGTGCAAGAACTTTTCGATTAAAAGATTTAAAAAGTTCTTTAACGTGATGATATGAACCAACATGCAATTTCACAGTATAAGATTTTGCTTCTACTTGATCAACAATTTGATGTGAAATTTTTCCATTGACCATTACACCTTTATTAATTTCTTTAAATTCTCTTAATGACAAGGGTTCGTTGACTCTAACTCTATAAATTCTTTCAATTTCATATTTAGGATGAGTTAATTTATTGACCATTTCTAAATCATTAGTCAACAACAATAATCCCGTAGTATCATAATCTAATCTTCCAACAGGCACAATTCTCTGATTAGTATCAATTAAATCTACAACTGTTTTTCTTTTTTGTGGATCTTTTGATGTTGAAACAGTTTTTTTTGGTTTGTTTAAAATAAAATATTCTAATTTGTGTTCAATTAAATTCAAAATTTTGCCTTTAACTTTAATCTCATCATTAATTGAAGCTAAAGAACCTAACTGAGCTTTAAGACCATTAATAAATACCTTTCCTTTAACAATGTATTCTTCAGCTTCTCTTCTTGAACAAAAACCACTTTGTGCGATTAATTTTTGTACTCTAACTAATTCATTTTTCATTTTTTAACTCATTCATTTTTTGTATATTTCTATTGCTTCTGGAGTAAATACAACACCTTTATCTAAATTAAATTGATGATTAATTTTTACAACTTCTTTAAAGCCTTCATCAAAATTTGTTAAACATAGTTCTCTTAGTTTTTGTACACCTTTAAATCTTCGTCCTTCACAAATTTTGTCTGCAATAAAAAGAATTTTGTCTAAAGTATGCATTTCTAAATCCATTCCTGTATGTACCTTAATAGCTCTTAAAACAGCTTGATTTGTTATTTTGTATTCATGTTTTAATCAATAATGTCCCATCAATTGATGTAATTGATAATCATGCACATTATTCATTTCATCTTTTGTTAAAAAGTTAGACAAAAATTCACGACTATTTTCTTTACTTACTTTTTTAGCTATATCGTGGAATAAACCTGCATAGTAAGCAGATTTTGCATCATATTTAATGCTTTTTGCTAATTGAACTGCAAATTCGGCTGTTTTGACACAATGATTAGCTAATTCAGGATATTTTTTTAAAGTGTTGTGAAGAATTTCTTTAGCATAAAGAAAATTAGCACCAATATATTTATTAACTTCTAGTGGAACATAATCAAAAACACCACTTCTTACAGCCGTTGATGATTCTTCTTGCAATTCATTTTTTAAAATTTGCACGTTGTATTTTTTAGCATTAATTTTATTAATTTCCTTACTTCTTCTAAAGGCAACAAGTTTACATGATTGAGAAATTTCATCAATATGTTCTCACTTATTTAATTTAGGTAATAAATCACTTCCCATAATAAAAAATAATTCATCTTGTGGAAATTTACGCTTAAAATAGCGGATAGTTTCAAAAGTGTAACTAACACCCCCACGTTTAAGTTCAAAAAGAGAAATTTCCATTTTTTCTTCTTTTTCTAAAGCTAATTCAAGCATTTTTAATCTATCTTCATTACTTGCAATCGCTTCCTTTTTTTTGAAAGGATTTTTTGCAGCAGGCACAAAAATTAATTTATCCAAATTTAGTTGTTTTATAGCCTCTTTAGCTATTTTTAAATGTCCATTATGAATAGGATTAAATGATCCTCCAAAAAGTGCAATTTTCATTTTACTTTTCTCCTTGTTTATCTTTTATTTTAACTTCTTCTGAAACAAATTTAACTTGAACTTTTGCAAATTCGTCTTTGTTTAAGAGAGTTTCAGCAGTTGTTAAAAAATCAAAATGTGATTCGCGATTCAAATTTCTAATGATATTTTTAATTTTCTGCTCTTTAGTGTTATTACTTGTTTCTTTCCTTTTTGTTCGATTATCAAAAAGTTTTAGTTGCCGACCAACTTCTTCAATAGGTAAAACATTGTTTAATTTTACTCCAATTCCTCTTAATGGTTTTCCATTTCATGAACTATCAAATAATCGAATTGCAGTTTCTAAAATTTCTGAATTATCGTTTGTGTATTCTTTAATTTTTTTCTGCTGACCTTTTCAATTTTTATCGCTATCTCGTAGATTTATATAAACAACATTTCCAACTAAATTTCTATTTTGCGCTTTAGTTGTAATCTTTTTAACTAAAACTTTTAAAATGTCGATTAATTCTTCGCGTTCTTCTAAATCATTAGACATAAAAGTTAAGTCAGTTCCAATACTTTTTACTTTATTTTTTTCGACTACAACATTATCATCGCCTAAACCATTTGCTTCATTAACAATGTTTTGACTTCTTGATTTAAAAATATCATAGAACTCGAGATTATAAGGATCTATTTGTGCTAAATCACCTATGGTATAGATATTTAAGTCATTTAATTTTGGTCAAGAATTTTTACCAATTCCAAAAAATTCTTTAATTTCTAAAGGTCATATATGATCCTTAAAATTATTTTTAGTTAGATGTTTTAAACCGAAAGGTTTACCTAAATTTGTTGCCATTTTGGCTAAAAATTTGTTATATGAAATTCCAATAGAGATAGGGATTTTAAATTTATTTTTGATTTCATTTTGAATTTTTCTTGCCAAAATTAAAGGATCACCATTATTTACAATATGCGTTACGTCAAGTCAACATTCATCAATTGAATAAATTTCAATAAGTTTTGTATATTTGTGACTTAAATAACTAAAAATTTTAGTTGATAAATTCACATAAAGTTCAAAGTTAGGTTCAACTATTATTGTTTTTGGTTCAAGTTGGAAAATTTTAAAATTGGGTCATCCTGCTTTAACACCTAATTGTTTCAATTCATAACTAATACTACTTGCAATTGATCTTTTTAATTTTCTCCCAACTGCAACAGGCTTGTTAATTAATTCAGGATTTAAAGCACGATGAGCACTAACGAAATATGAATCAAAGTCAATGTGAAAAATTATTTTATTATTTGTTAAATAACTCATTTTTTAAAGGTTTAGTGAGCATTGTACAACAATTAAGACGATTATGATGTTTTTTGACATTGTCAAAAACGGCTAATTTTCCTAAAGTTGTTTTTTCATCTTCAGTTATTTCTATTCCCTGAAGAAATTTTTCATATACTTCTATAAACTGTTGACTTTGTTCAATTGTCATACTGTTTAATTTTTCACAAAGCAGATCAGTGGAAGCTAAAAAGAAAGCACATCCATTGCCATTAAAAATTAAATTTTTTATAGTGTTATTTTCAACTTGATATGAAAATTTTAAATAATCGCTACAAGATTCACCAAATTTTTCAACTCCCATTTCTTCAAGATTTAAATTTTTAAATTTAGGTTTAAGATAATGTGACATGATAATATCTCTTTTTTCAACATCATTATATGACAAGAAAATCACCTCCTTCTTTAAGTGTTTTAACAAGATAATCACATTCTTCTTTAGTGTTGTATATTCCTAAAGACACTCTAACATAGGCATTTTCGTCACGAATATTTTTTAAATATTGTGCACAAAAAATTCCACTTCTCACATAGATATTTTTTGTAGCTAAATAATGAGCAACATCCTGAGCTGGAATGTTTTTGACATTAAAGAGCAAAATATGATTATTTCGTGAATTGTATAAAGTTAAATTTTTAATTTTAGCAAGTTCATCTCACAAATAATTAGTTAAATCTCTCAAATGTTGTTGTGTTTTTTGATAACCTAAAAATTCATTGAAGAAATCTAAAGACGCATTAAACATATGAAATGCAGCCAAATTAGGAGTTCCAGGTTCATAACTCATTAAATCATTTTTAATTGTCAAACATGCATTAGTATCAACTTTTGCAACTGATCCTCCTCCAACAAACGCAGGAGTAACTTGTTGTGCAAGTCTATGATTAAAAGCTAAAACGCCAAAACCAGTAGGTCCATAGAATTTGTTAGCACTAAATGCGATTGCATCGCAATTGGCAAATGAAACACTTTCGCTAATAATTGCTTGGGCAGCATCATTAATTAAATATGCATTATTTTCTATAACTCTTTTATAAACTTCTTCTAAGTTTACTTTTTGATCAAAACTATTAGAAACTTGTGATAGTGCAACAATTTTAGTTTTTTTATTAATGTTTTGAATAATTTGATCTGTAAAAATAATTTTTGCGCCTTTTTCTTCCGCTACTCTAATTCAAGGTCCAATATTTGAAGAGTGATTGTAAATTGATAAAATAATTTCATCATCTTTATTTATTAAATGCTTTACCATTAAAGCAATTTTATTAAGAGAGTCTGTTGTACCAGAAGTAAAAGAAATTTTATCTTCATCTTTTGCTTGAAGCAAAGTTCTTACTTTTTGTCGCACATTATTAATTACCTCTGCATTTTTAATTCCTATTTTAGTTTCACTTGAACGAGTGCTAACTGCATATTTAGTATAAAAATCATACTCTGCTTGTATGGCTCTAAGAGGTTTTTGAGTTAAAGCCGAGTTATCAAAATAGACGATCTGTTCAAGTAAAGGAAAATGTTCTCTAATCTTATTCATAATATGTAAATTTTAATTTTTAAATTTAAAAAACATAAAAATATTTTAAAAATACTACCTTTGAAATTTCGTGCGTGTTTATATATTATTTTATTTATATTATTAGAAATCATTCACTTTGTGGTATTATTCTTAAAGATTTTCTAGCAAGCAAATTCAAGAAATTTTAGAGTTTGAAGATCTATTAAAAAAAATTAAATTTTTGATATTGCTTTTTTATCTTTACTATATAATAGTTAAGCAATTTTACAAACTATTTATAACGTTTTGAAGGAGGAGTCATGAGACAAACAACAATTATTAACCGTGAAAAAGCTAATAAGAAATGATACGTTGTTGATGCTGAAGGCCAAGTTTTAGGTCGTTTAGCTGCTTTCGTTGCTTCTGTATTAAGAGGAAAAAATAAACCAACCTTTACACCAAATGCTGACATGGGTGATTATGTAGTGATTGTTAACGCTGAAAAAGTTGTTTTAACAGCTAATAAAGAAGAAGACAAAATGTACTACCACCACTCAGGATATCCAGGTGGATTAAAAAGCATTAATGCAGCTAAATTAAGAGTTAAAAAACCAACTGCATTAGTTGAAAAAGCTATTTCAGGTATGATTCCTCATACAAAATTAGGTGATAAACAACGTAGAAACTTATTTGTTTATGCTGGTCCAAATCACAAACACGAAGCACAACAACCAGAAAGTTTAGAGGTAAAATAATATGGCAAACAAAATTGAATACCGTGGATTAGGTCGTCGTAAATCTTCAACCGCACGTGTTGTTTTAAAACCAGGAAATGGTAAATTTACTGTTAACAATCGTGATGCTAAAGATTATTTAACTTCTGATTTATATATTCAAGATGCTGAACAACCACTTGTTTTAACAGAAACAAAGGGAACATTTGACATTGTTGTTAATGTTCGTGGTGGTGGTTTAAGTGGTCAAGCTGGCGCAATTCGTTTAGGTATTGCTCGTGCTTTATTATTAGCAAGTGAAACATATCGTGCAAAACTTAAACCAGAAGGTATGTTAACAAGAGATGCTCGTGTTAAAGAGCGTAAAAAACCAGGTCTTAACGCTGCACGTCGTGCTCGTCAATTCTCAAAACGTTAGTTTTAATAAAAAAATCATTCATTTCTACCAATTTTATAGTAAAATTGGTAGTACATGCGAGCGTAGCTCAACTGGTTAGAGCACACGACTGATAATCGTGAGGTCGATGGTTCAAGTCCATTCGTTCGCACCATTTCAAGAAATTGTCCAAAACTGCTTAGGCAGTTTTTTATTTTAACTTATTTTTGATTCAAATAATTGTATATGATTAAAATATGAAAAAATTAGAGTTATATATATTAAAAAATGAAAAAAAATCTAAATTATTTTTTGATAAATATCCTAATTCCTGTTTTTTTAGACAAAATAATAAAGTGTTTTTTAGAAGTTATTTTAAAGCAAAACTAGAAAAAATGTAAATAAAATTGAGTGAAATTGAATTAGATGAAGATTTTTGAAACTATGCAAAATTAATTGAAAAATATGCATTAGAAGACGCTAAAAATATAAGTTATCGCAACAATGAAAAAACAAATTGGGATCTAATAAATAAATCTATTACAAGATTAGATGTTGTTATAAATAGTACACAAAAATATTATCATTTACCATCTGATCATCCAGAGTATAGTTTTCTATATTTTGTTACAGACTGTTTTATTGCTTTACTAAGATCTCATCCTGCTTTCAATGGAAATGAACGTTTTACAACTATGTTTTTAAAAAGCATTTTGTATAGTGAAGGATTTTATTTAAAATGAACATCAAATAATTTAAACAATTCTAAAGAGTATAAATGAAATATTGAAGAAAAAATTGCAGAATTTTGTAAAAATTTGCAAAATCATAATGAACAATTAAGTGATGAAAAATTTAAACAAAAAAGACAAGAAATTTATAATTGATTAATAGAACACATTGTTATAGGATTAAATTTTAGACAATAAGATTTATTGTATAATTCTTACAAAATGTTACAAAAGGGGTCAAATATGATTAAATTAGAAAATGAAAAAGAAAAAAAATCTCATTTTTCACCTAAATCAGTTAAAAATTCCTTTAAAAATATGAAAAAAGAAGAAGATTGACCTGCTTTTGTTGAAAGCATGAAAAGACTTGCTGATTTATAATAATAAATTACTTATTTATATAAATATTTCTTCTAATGGGATATTTATATTTTTTATTTTTAAAAAAGTTTTTGAAGAATTTAGAAATTTTTTTTAAAAATAAAAATTTAATATAATTGGAAAATGCAGAAGAAATTACAAAAGAAATGAATATTAGGTTTGAGTATAACAGCGGGTGTTGCAGCTGTCGTTCTTCCAACTTATTACTTTGTTGGTGGAATTTATGCTTCTCCATATGTAATTAAAAACCTTGAAAAAAGTAATCAAAATAAATACGAAAATATTTATAATGACGAAATTCAAAACATAGTTGATTATCAAAATCAAGCAGATGTTAACATCTATATTAATACCTATGGTGTTGCTTTTTACAATCACATGTTACAATTGGCGATGTTGTCTAAGGGAGCAACTTATTTTGCCTATCACTCTGGAATTTCAACTCAACAAAACTTAAATGTTGAAGAATTCGAAAAGTTTTTAAAAGAAACTAGAAACTACAACGATGATAATACAGAATTAAGAAAAAATGTAGAAATTAAAGATTTTGGTCCAGTAAGTCCTTCAAAATGAGCGAATTGAATTAAAGAAATAATTGCAAAACATCCAACTAAAAAAATTAATCTTTGAGTTAATGTATCTAATTTAAGATTTTTAGCAAAAGAACTTAATATAGCGTTAAGTAACTCAAATATCAATATTAATGCTTTCGAAGATTCATATGATATTGCAAAACGTGTTTATGATTGATATGGTTCAAATTTAGATAAGTATTATGATCAAAAAACTAAAGAATGAAAGGCAAAAGGAACTTTTGTTGTTGATATTGAAAATCAATATGCACTTTCATCACTTACTGATAGAATTAAATTTTTCTTTACTAACGGAAATTACATCGATAGATTAAAAACATTAGGTTACAAAAACATTTTTAATTTATACGAAACAACACCAAAAGACTGAACAACCTTAAAAGACAAATTATTTGTTACAAGATTTGCAAATAATAAAAGAATTTCTACATATTGAGCTACTGTTTCAGGTCAAAACTGAGAAAAAGATAGAGATATTGTTAAAAAATATGCGCAAAATGGTAAAAAATCTATCATTATTTTAGGAAATAGCATAATTGATTTGAATTTAAATTTAGTAGCTACAATAGCAAAAACTTATGGTGCTAATTATAATATTTATTTCAAAGGTCACCCGGCATATAATAGTCTAGGTAATACTTTAAAAGAAACTTTTGTTAAAGGTAAAACCATAAGCTTTGACAATTTATTTACAGGCGAAAAAGACAAATTAACTATTTCAGATGACTTAGTGGTTCATATTTTAGAGAGTCAAATTAGTTCTGAAGAATTTACTACATATCATGCTTTAGAAGAAAATGGATTATGATTCGATAAGTGATTCTTTGCTCAATTAGGATCAAATGCTAAATTTGGAATTATTAATGGTAAAAATGAAGTAACTGATATCGAAGGATTCTATGATTACGATGATAAAGTTCTTCGTGTAAGAGAAAACGCATCATTAGATGTGCTAAATAAATTCAAAGTTTATGAAGACGAAATTTTTGCTACTCAGCTTTTAAGCAAAGCGAACTTATTCATTAATTTAATAGAGAATTCAAAAGAAAAAAATTTCGCTGATTTAACAATTGATGATTTTGATATTCATTTTGAAAATTATAAAACTTTAGATCATCCTTTATATAACTTATTAGAAAAATCAATTAATAGCAAAAACAATGAAAACGGAGAAATTGACTTTACTTTAAAAATTAAATCAAACATAAATCAAGATGAATTTGTTGTAAATATCATCAAAAAGGTGACAAATGAAAAATAAAAGCAAGCAGAGTTTAAATTTTATTTCCTTTTTAACTCAAATTTTAATCTCCTTAACTTTAGTCATTGCATTTGCATATATGACTCATAAACATTTCATATCAATTACACAAAGATTTTTAAATAAAACTTTTATAGCCATGATTGTTATTTCTCTAATTAGTTTAGGAATTCTATTGTCTTATGCTATTTATTTATGAAAAAAACACAAAATTAAATTTAGAGATTTAAGCAAACATATTTTTCTTAATTATTTCTATTTTTGAGAAGAAAAAATGGATGAAAAATATCAAACTAGCCAAAATAAATATTCTTTAAAGAAAACTAATTATTTATTCAGTTTCATAGCATTAATTCTAATTTATGTAATTGTTACTTTCTTTACACTAATAACATTAAATAATTATGTTAGATCTTTACTAGAAACTATTGAAACTTATCAAATACTCCTTGGCGAAGTGTTTTTAATGATTAGTGTGATCTTTCTGCCATTTATTTTTCAAGCATTAGCAAGTTATTTATTAACAAGAAGAATTAGTAATAAAAAAAGCATTTAGTTGCTTTTTTATTATTCTAAAATTTTTACAAAGTTAAGAAAAGTTTTGTTTTTAAATTATAAAATTATAAACATGAAAGAATTAAATTTAATTTCCAAAGAACGTTTTATTGAGCAAAATCAGAAAAATGTTCAAGAACAAATTTATCATCAATTAGAACATGATCTAAAAGCACAAAATAAAAAATTAAAAAAAAGATTGGTAGTTAATCGTATATTATTTTGAACTAGTTTTGTAATATTTTTTGTCTCAATAATATTTTTCATATTAGGTATTTTTGAAGTTGCTTTCAAGAACAAGATTTTACTTTGAAAAAGTCATCTAGCAGTAGCTATAGTAGTTTTTATTTTTCTAAGTATTTTTAGTTTATTAACATTGATAGTAACTAAGTATTTTTTGAACAAAATTAGAAATACATTATTTAAAAAATTTAGTCTCAAACCACTGTTTCATAGTCTTTTTAGTTATTTTGGTTTTAAATATCATAATAATGAAATTGACGAAAAACAAAACATTTCATTTTTTAAAAACATTAACAATTTCAAAGAAATGAATAACAGTTACCATTTAACTCATCATTATAAACAACATGCAATTATTACTAATAATACTTATGTAAGAATGCAAAATCTACGCTATAAAAGTGAAAATTACCAGAACTTTTATGATCTAAAATTTTGAACAAAAATTAAATATATTTTTAAGATTTGATTTAAAAAAGGTGTTAAATGAAGCAACTATCAAGGAGAAATTGAAGAAGAGAAAAATATTCAAAGATTTGGATTATCTTTCAAATTAACTTCACTAAATAAAAACTTAGAATTTACTCTTTTTGACAAAAACAATTATTTTACACCTGAGGATTACACATCTTTGGTTCTTGACGATCGTTATGAATTCTTAAAAATCAAAAACAAAAAAAATGAAGCATTAACTAAGTGAGTAAGCGAATCAACAAATTTAGAAGCTGTAAAAGTAATCACGCAAATGATTAATAATTATAAATTTATAAATTTTAAATATAAATTTAAAAAATCAACAATAAGTAATTTATCATTAAAAGTATCTAATCAAGAAATTTTTATTTGATTTAACACTAAAGAACAAATTTTAAATTTTACAGCTTCTCCGAAAATTATCAATACTAAAAAATGATCTCAATTAATGAGCAAAAAAATATTAAATGATTTTTACTTTATCTATTTAATTTGTAATTTAGTAGTTCCTTTTGGATTAGAAATTAAGAATAATAAAAAATAAAAAGCAGATAAATAATTTCATCTGCTTTTTTAACAACAATTTTCATCTTCAGGAAAAGGATATTCTTTTAAAACGTCACAATAATTATCTTCTTCTTCATCATCTCAGTAATCTTGTTCTAAATAAACTTCAAAAGCTCCATTATCATTTGTAATGGCATAACTATAATCATGTTTCATTAAATAGTCTTCTACCACTGTAAATAAAGTTTTTGAACCTTTACCTGTAATAATTTCAATTTTTGAAATGTTGTGTTCTTGAGCATCTAAAAAAGCTAATTCAACTTTGCTCAAAGCTTGAATTTGATCAAGACCGTGTAAATCAATTTGTTTAAACATTATTAACCTTTCTGACAGTGAGGGCAATAATATGTACCTCTTTGTCCAACATAAATTTTTTCAATTAAAGTTTGACAACGTGGACAAGGCTTGTTATCTTTCATGTGCACTTTTAAAAAGTTTTGAAAGTTTCCTCTTACTCCATCAACAGATGAATAAGACTGAATTGATGAACCACCTTGTTTAATTGATTCTTGCATAATTTCATCTGCTGCTTTAATTAAGTTTCTTAATTGTTCTAAGGTCAATTTGTTAGTTTTGGTTGTGGGATGAATTTTTGTAGCTCACAAAGCTTCATTAGCATAAATATTTCCGATGCCTAAAACGAAACTTTGATCTAAAATTAAATTTTTAATAGGTATTGATTTACGCCTGATTTTTTGATAGAGATTATCTACATTAATTAAATCTGGTGTTGGAGCTAATTTAGCCAATGGGTTGCTTGTCATCAAATTCTCTTTAGTACGAATATGGAAAGTGCCAAATTGACGAGCATCATTGTAGTAAAGTGTTGAATTATCATCAAAAGAGAATACTAAATAATCATGAGCTTCCAATGATCTCATTTTCTTATAAGTGTTGTATTTGCCTGTCATTCTTAAGTGACTAAGTAAATATTTTTCATTACTTAATTTAAAAATAATGTGTTTCCCTATGTTATAAAGATCCTCAATAGTTTCATTGAGTAAAAATTTTTTGAATTCAAGAGGTGAAACCTCTTTGATTAATTTATCTTTGTAAATGTCAAGTTTAGTAATTTTTTTACCTAAGATTTTTACTTTTAAATCATTTACAACTGTAATAACTTCTGGCATTTCTGGCATAACTTTATTTTATACCAATAAAACTTTTTAAAGTAAAAAAAGCAAGATAAATATTTGCTATTTTTTAGCAAATATTTTTTTAATTTAATCTTTCAAATTGAACTGTTTTATAGTCTAACAAAGATAAAAAAACAGACCTTTTTAGGTCTGTTAATTTTTAAGCATTATATTAGTTTGTTTCAATGTGGAAAATTTCATCACCAACAGTAATATCTTTACCTGGTTCAATTAAAATAGCTTTAATTACACCGTTAACTGGTGAAGGGATTTCTGAAGTCATTTTATCAGTTTCAACTGAATATAAAATGTCTCCTTCTTTAACTGTATCTCCCACTTTAACTCTAACTTCTGCTACTGTTCCATCGTGAAGACCTTCACCGATGTCTGTAAATTGCATTTTAAACATATTATAATTCTCCTAAAACTTCAGGCATTTCTAATAATTCTTTTACTCTGCCGTTAAAACGCCCCATGTCAGCACCATCTACTCAACGGTGATCAGCGGCGATTGATAAATACATCATTTTAACTGGTTCTCATTGACCATCTTTGTAAAGAGGTTCATCAACCATAGCACCAACTGCTGTAATAGCAATTTCTGGGTAGTTCATGATTGGGGTTCCTCACATAACACCAACACTACCAACGTTGGTAATAGTGTAGTGTCCACCTTGCATATCAGCCATACTTAATTTGCCATCACGTGCAAGGGTTGCCAATCTAACAATTTCTTGTTGGATTTCAACGATGCTTAATTTGTCAGCACCTTTAATAACAGGCACAACTAAACCACGTGGTGTGTCGACAGCAATACCAATGTTTAATTCACCTGGATAAATAATTTGACCTGTCTCTTCATTTACTTTAGCAGCAAAAATTGGATATTCGCTTAAAGCAATAACAACTGCTCTAATAATTCATGATAAGAATGTTAATTTAACGCCGTGTTGTTCTTGAACTTTAGCAAGAACTGCTTTACGGTGATTGTATAAAGCGGTTGCATTAACTTTCTGTACAAGAGAACAATAAGCAACAGAATCCATTGCATTTTTTAAATTTTTTGCAATAGCTTTACGAATTCTAGGAATTGGTACTTCTTTTGCTTCAAGTGGTTGTAACTTAACTAATTCAGCCATTATTTGTTCTTTCTAGCTAAGATAGCTCTTTGACGAGGAGTTAAATTTTCGTCATCTTTTGTACATGTGCCGTTGTTAGGACATTCTTTTTTCTTTGCTGATTTTTTTGCTAATGATGAGAAATCTAAAAGATCGTTAGAAACTTTTAATTGACCAACAACTGCAGGAGCTTTTTCTTCAGCTGCAGGTGTGTTTTTTTCTTTGTCTTCTAACATAGATCCTCCTTAAACTTATATAAGTGTAATATTTTTTTGAGCCTTAATATTTACATATTAAAGCTACTAAAAATTATAAAGTAAAAATAATTTTTTAGTGCTAATTATATGTAAATTAATACATCTTTTTTTAAAAAAGTTTTTATTTAGCGTGTTTTTAAATTTAAAAAATGTTTTTTTCTTTTTTAAAAAGATAGAACGAACATTTTTTAATTATTTACAAAACACGAAAGAATAGTGCAATTTAACTAATTTGAATAAAAAAAAGAAAAATACCCACAAAGGGGTATTTTGTAATGTGATAGTTAATTTACAATTAATTATTCAGCCATCATTTCTTCAACAACTGTAGCAATTTTTTCTTTATCTACCATGAAGTATGTTTCTAATGATGGAAGAGGAATTGTAACGTCTGGTCCTGTTAAACGACGTGGAGCAGTTAATAAGTCGTCAAATGCATGTTCGTTAACACGAGCAAGTACTTCGTTAGCTACTGAACCTGATTGAACAGCTTCTGTAACAACTAATACACGACCTGTTTTCTTAACTGATTTAATGATGGTTTCTGTATCCATTGGTTTAAGAGTTCTTAAATCAACAACTTCAACTGAGTAGTCTTTTCCTCTTTCTTCTAACACTTTAAGTGCAGCAATACTTTCGTGAACCATGTGACCGTAAGTAACGATTGTTAAATCTTCACCTGGAACAACAACATTTGCTTTACCAATTTCAACTTTGTAGTATCCTGCTGGAATTTCTTGTTTGAAAGCACGATAATCACGTTTGTGTTCTAAGAAAATAACTGGATCTTGGTCTTCGATTGCTGCAATCATTAAACCTTTTGTGTCATATGGTGTAGCTGGCATAACAACTTTAAGACCTGGAATGTGTGCATAAAGAGCTTCCACTGATTCTGAGTGGTGTTCAAGAGCTCTAACACCTCCACCACATGGCATTCTAAGAACCATAGGAACATTGTAGTTTCCACGTGTTCTATTTCTCATACGTGCAGCATTACCAAACACTTGAGCTAATGCGTATAATGAGAAACCTGAGAATTGCATTTCAACAACTGGTACTAAACCAGCAATAGCAGCACCGATTGCTGAACCAGCGATAGCTGATTCTGAAATAGGAGCATCTCAAACTCTATCTGAACCGTATTTTGCTTGTAAACCTTGTGTAGCACGGAAAACTCCACCTTCAAAACCTGAATCTTCACCGTAAATTACAACATTTTTGTTTCTTTCAAGCATTAAGTCTAATGCGTTTGTTAAAGCACTAATGTTGTTAACTGAAATCATTTCTTTGTTCATAAATTTCTCCTTTGAATTTTAAGTATTAAGCTAAAAGTGATTTTTAACTAATATCCTAAATTATTTTTTTAAAAATCTTCTGTTTGCTTCTTTTTGAGCTTTTAATTCTTCAGGTAATTCAGCATAGGTGTAGTCGTAGATGTGGTCGTATCCTTCTTTTGTAAGGGTTACAGTTGCAGCGTCGTATGCAGCACGAGCATCTGCTTCAGCAGCTTCTCAGATTTGAGTTTTAGCTTGTTCTGTAAGTAATCCTTCTTGTGTAAGGTATTTTTCAATACGGTGCATTGGTTCTCATTTTTCGTGTCTTTCTTCTTCTTCTCTTGAACGATAAACACGAGGGTCATCACTAGTTGTATGTTGACCTTGACGTCATGTAACAAATTCTAAAAGAACTGGTCCATGTCCTTGTCTTGTATATTCGTAAGCTTCTCTAACAGCAGCAGCTGAAGCTAATAAGTCGTTACCATCAACACGAATACCTGGGATGTCGTATGATGCAGCTCTTTGTGATAATGTAAGAACTTTGTAGCTATTGTGTTCTGGAACTGAAATAGCTCATTGGTTGTTAATTACAGCGTAAACAACTGGCAAGTTACGAACTGAAGCTAAGTTTAATCCTTCGTGGAATTCACCTTCGTTTGTACCACCGTTACCAATGGTTGAAAGAACGATGTCTTTGCTTCCATTGTTTTTTTGTTTTAAAGCGTATGCAACACCAGCAGCCATTGAAATTTGTGATCCAATCACAACTTGCATTGGTAATGTGTTTGCTTCTTTAATGTATTTTGAACCAAGTTCTGATCCTCTTCAGTATAAGAACATGTTTTCTGCTGTAACTCCACGTGCGAATTGAGCAGCTAAAACACGGTAGTGAGGAACGAATCAATCGTCTTTTTTAAGGTAGTAACCTAAAGCAGCTAAACAAGCTTCTTCACCTAAGTTAGGAGCGAAAGTTCCTAAACGACCTGTTTTTTGTAAGGTTAAAGCATAAACGTCTCACTGACGTGATTTAACCATTAATTTATACATTTCTAATAATTCAGCTTTTTCTTCTTTTGATGGTTTGTAATCTTTATTGATTAAGTTTCCATCAACGTCAACAAAACGAATCATTTCTTTTGGATCTGACATAACTTTGCCAGCTTGGATGTATTTGAATGACATTCACTTCTCCTTTTATAATATTATAAAAATTGCAATTAATATAATTTAAATTAACTTGCACCTATATTATAAAACAAAAGTGTAAAAAAATGCTTTTGTAATTATGAAATTAATTCTTTTTTATTTTTTCCTTAATTAACTTTAACAAAGAAAATTACCATTTTTTAAAATTTGCATTTTGAAAATAAATACTTTCAAAAAAATGAAGAAAAACTATTTTTATCATCCGTATAAAAGATTTAAGAAGTAAAAAGTCACTTTTATAATAAAATTATCACATAAGTTTTATTATTTGTTTTTAAGGAGAATGAATGTCAAAAATTTCAAAATTTAGTGAACACATTAACAAATTATTAAGAGAAAAAAGTTCACAACAAGTACTTTCAGTACTTTTCATTGATGGTGATGATGCAAGATCAAGAGAAGCTGCACTTTACTTACAAAAAGAAAAATTAGCTAAACCAATTATGCTTTTAGAAAATGAATCACAAGTAGTAAATGATGGATTAGAAAACATCATTATGACACAAGCAAATGCTAAAAAAGACGAATATGCCCAAAAATTAGTGGAAATTAGAAAAGGTAAAGAAGACTATGAAACATGTCGTAAAAACCTTGATCAACGTCCATACTTTGGTGCAATGATGATTAGAACCAAAGAAATTGATTCAGCGGTTGGTGGTTTAATTTATTCAACAGCGGATATTTTAAGAGCTGCTTTTAAATGTATTGGTCCAAAACCAGGAGTTAAAACAATTTCATCAGTTATCGTAATGCATAAAGAAGATGAAAAATTAATTTTTACTGATCCTTCAACAGTACAAAAACCTTCAGCAGAACAATTAGTTGATATTGCTGCTAATGCAATTGATTTTGCTAAAACAATGGGAATGAATGATTTAGCAGGATTTTTAACTTACTCAACAAATGGTTCTGGTTCAGGTGAAAATCCAGATTTAGTAAGAAATGCGGTAGCTTTAGCACAAGAAAAAGGATTAAACATTATTCCGGGTGAAATGCAATTTGACTCAGCATATGATCTAAATGTTAGAAAACACAAATTCCCAACCGCTCCTCAAGAAGAATTAGGAGTATACGTATTCCCTAATTTAGAAAGCTGTAACATTGGTTGCAAAATTGCACAACGTTTAGGAAATTATGGCGCAGTTGGTGCAATTATGCAAGGAGTTAACGGTGCTATCAATGATTTTAGCCGTGGAGCTAAAGTTCAAGATGTTATCGATGTAACTTCAATTACTGTGTTAAAAGCTTACGAATTTTTGAAATAAGAATTAACCTATAAAACAGATTTTTAAGGAACAAAATATGAAGAAAATTTTAGTAGTTAACGCAGGAAGTTCATCATTAAAGTGAGCATTTTACTCACATGATCAACTTGAATTATTAGCCAATGGTTTATGTGAAAGAATTACAGAACCAATGGGAAAAATTATTGTTAAATTTAACGGTGAAAAATATGAGCATGAACTTAAATTAGATAATCATTCAGTGGCTGTTCAAGAATTAATTGAACTTTGAAAACAACATGGTGTAATTTCTGATTTGAGCGAAGTGGAAGCAATTGGATTTAGAACTCCATATTCAGGTCACAATTATCTTTCACCAGCATTTTATAGTGAAGAAGTTAAAGCGGGTATTGAAGAAGCAGTTAAATTTATTCCCCTTCACGCTCCTGCAACCTTAAGAGCAGTTGAAGGTTTTGAAAAACATTTACCAAATGTGAAAAAAATTATTGCTCAAGATACAGCATTTCACACTACAATTCCAACACTTAATAGCACTTTCCCAATCAATCAAGAATGAGCAGAAAAATTCCATATCAAAAAATTTGGTTACCACGGATTAAGTTATGATTTTATTAATGAAAGAATGAAATCATTACTTGGTAAAGACAAAATTAACATTGTTGTTGCTCACTTAGGTTCAGGTAGTTCAGTGTGTGCAATTAAAGATTCAAAATCATACGATGTTTCAGTTGGTTTTAGTTCATTTGATGGTTTAATGATGGGAACACGTTGTGGTGCTATTGATCCAGGAATTTCAGATTATTTAACAAGAATTGAAAAACAAGATGAAAATGAAGTTTTCAATATGTTAGTTAAAAAATCAGGTCTTTTAGGTGTGAGTGGTATTAGTAATGATATTCGTGATTTACATGAAGTTTATGAAACTAATGAAAAAGCTAAATTAGCAATCGATTTATTTGTTTCAAAAGTAGTAGACTATGTTGTAATGTATTTAAACAAAATTGGTAAAAACATTGATGCTCTTGTCTTTACTGCTGGTATTGGTGAAAACGACGACATTGTTAGAGATATGGTTGTAAAACAATTAAATGCTTACGATGTTAAATTAGTTCAAGAAGCCAATTTAGACAGAAAATATGACGATTATAAATTGATTTCAACAGAAGATTCACAGTTTCCAATTTACAAAGTAAGAACTAATGAAGAAATTGTGATTGCTCGTTATGTAAAAGAATTAATCGAAAAATAATAAAATATACCAAATTTTAAAAGTTAAATAGTGTTTTTATGCTATTTAATTTTTTTTATTTAAAACGGAATTATAATTTTCATGATTTTATTTCGAGATTTAAATACAAATAGTAAAGGAAAATTTTAAAAAATGAAAAAAAAGATGTTTTTATTACCCTCATTAGTCGTCACTGGTGCTGCTTTACCACTTTTAGCAGTAGCTTGTCAAAATGAAGAAGGTAATTATTTAGAAACTTTAACTTTAAATAAACAAATTAACCCTATTAATCAGTTCTTTTTAGACACAACAGCAGAGAAAGAAAGTAATATTAGTCCCAATGAAAGTTTGGAAAAAACAGCCACAGCTGCTGTACTTTTTAGAATTCAAACACTATCATCACCTGAATATACACAAGATGGAACTTTAGCTAAGGTTGGAAATGTAAAATATAAATTAGAATTAGCGAAAGATATTACTTTTACTTTTGAAGATGGTTCTACTAAAGTTTATAACAATGATAATTCAGATCCTGTAGCTGAATCAAAAGATGGAAATCCATATGCTTTTCAAATGTCAAGTGATGAACATTCAATTAATTCTCAATCTTTTAGAGATGATGCTAAAAAAGCTATAAAAATGGCTGTATCAGTTAAAGACAACATTTATTGATATGATTCAAATGGAAATAAAACTGAGTATAAAGTTGTAGTAGAAGACTTTTGATTTTCATATTTAAGAAGTTATTATTCAGGCTTTTTCCAAAGGTATTTTAAAGGTGATAATGGTAGTTATTCAGCTGCTTCAGAAAGAGATGCAGAAGCTAAAAAGAGATTTAATGATACAAATGGATTGAGATTCGGCGGCGCATTATTTACTAATGGTCAACAATTTGACATTAATGGATTAGATGCTGGAAAATTTGTAGCTTTTAATAATGATGATGAAAATGAAGCAACAAACGCTATCAAAAATAACACACTTGTTTTTGATGCAATTCAAAAAGATGGAATTTATGGTCAAAGAGATTTCTTTTCATACTTTGATTTAATGCTCAATAAATCACTTGTTTATGCTGCAGCTCCAAGTCAATATCTTAGAAAATTGGCGGCCACGGAATATAAAGAATCAAAAGAAGAAAATGCTAAAAATCTATATGGAGAAAAAATTCTTAACAAAATTGGATTTTATTTCTACGGTGCATCAGGTTTGGCAAAAAATTTATATGCCGGTGCTTACTTACCTAATGCAAGAAAATCAAATGACAATACTTTAGTCTTAAAAAGAAATGATGAATACTATAAAAATGGATTATTAGACAAAACATCTTTAAAACAAATTAAAATTAATTATGGAAATATAGATTCTACTTTAACCGTTAATAACTTTAAAAATAAAACTAATACAATACTTAATTTTGATGAATTATCAAAAGAAAATCAAAGTTATTTTGAAAAAGAAATTGCAACGGTTAATGCATTAAAATATAAAAATTACCAAAAAGCTAAATCTATTGGTTCTTCAGCATTTAATATTACTCCAAAACCTACAGTAGTTACAGAAAACGGAGTTAAAAAAATTAATTATGAAGAAATTGCTTTTAATGAAAATTATGCAAAATTAGTTTATGGTGCATCAATTGCTGAAATTAATAAAGGTTTTAGAGGCGAATCATATGAAAATCGTAAATCAATTAGTAGTGGTGTTTTTGATGAACAATCTATTAGCTTTAGAAGTTTAATTAATGCTGCAATTAATTGAGAATATGTTAAAGATAAAGATTCAAACACTTCTAGGGATTTATGACTATCAAATGCTGCACCAGATGCCTTATTAGGTGGAAGTGATCAATTAACCTCAAAATACAAAACTGCTCGTGATGCTAAAGATTTAATTAATAAATTAATGCCAATTGATCATGAAGGTAATTTAATTAATCTTGAAGAATTAACTAAAAATGAAGAATATCAAAATACTTATAAAAGCGTTTATTTTGATGCTTTAAAAGACAAAATTAAAGCAACCTTAGATGCTTTCTATACAAAAAATAACTTGAGTTTGGATCAAAAAATTAAATGATTTATTTACAATGATCAATTAATTGATGAAAAACAAACTCAAAAATATGAGGCAATAGTTAATACAATTAAAGAATTAGATTCAAGACTAGAACCAGTTTTTAAAAAATTGGCAACGAAAAAAGATCTTGATGAAGTAATTGGAAATGATAATGGAACTGGTAATAATTCAATTAATCAAAGAATTAGCTATTCATATGAATTTGATACATTGTCACCATATTTAGACAAAATTACACATGCAATTGGATTAAGTCCTTTTGCTCTTTGAAAAAAATTTGCTAATTTAGAAGCAAATGACAAATTGGCAATAGCCTTTCCGGAATTAACTCGTTTTGCTAAGGAGTTAAAAACAAAACAAGAAAGTGGAGAATTTAAATACAACGAAATTTATGTCGGTGGTGAAAATCCAGCAAAAGATGCACAATTATTTAAAACAATAGTTTGAGATGATTTAGATAAATTCAATAGTTACGAAGAAAGAGAACTTTATTTAAAAGGTGTTCTTGTAAACAAAGATGGAATTTTAGCTTGAAGTTCAGCTGGTTTTGGTGGATTAGGATATAAATATGCTGGAAACGGTGTATTTGAAATAGACAACATTGTCGAACAATCAAAATTTGCTCGTTATTTTGTTAGTCACTCAACCAATGAGCAATTGGTTAATTTATTACGTGAATTAAACACTTGAAGAACTTTTGATATAACAATTGATAAATATGTTGAATCATTAAATTCACAAAGTATTTACTTAACACACAAAGGCTTTAACATAGTTGTGCCTTATAATAATGTTACATATGTACAAGATTATTCAGTTGAAGAAAAAAATCAATAAATCATTAAACAAAATAAAATGATTAAATAAATTTTTTATAGCAATTATTTCTACAATAATAATTGTTATTTTTTTGTTTATTTTATTAAACGGTTTATTTCCTATAACTACACAACAAGAAATTCAACTGCGTTCAGCAGGATTGCAATACGATCAAATTTATCAAGAAATTGTACAACATAATCATTTGGATAAAAGTTTATTAGAAAGAAGCTGAATTTACTTTATAAACTGATTTAAAGGTGATTTTGGAACATTAAGTTCAGGTTCAGATCTTTATGGACCACAAGCATCAAGCAATAGAAGTATTTTAGATTACTTTTTAATTAAAAATTCAATTAGTTATTTAATAAGCACAATTTCATTATTATTTTCACTTCTCATTGGTGTAATTTTAGGTTATATTGCCGCTAAAAAAAGAAACACTATATGAGATTACATTTTAAATTTTTTCACCATAGCAACATTAAGCATTTCTCTTTTTATTTTAATTCCATTAGTTATTCAAATTGTTTCATCTTTTGGAATAGTAATTGAATTCAAAAAAGATGATTTTAAAACTTATCTACTTCCTATTTTTTCTTTGGCAATAATTACTATTGCACCTATTTTACAGGTAGTTAGATCAAAAGCAATTGAAATTTTTACTAGTTCGTTTTATCTTTTTTTTCTCTCAATGGGAATTAGAAAATGAAAGTTATTTTGAAAAATTATTTTTCCTAATCTCTTTACAGATTTAATGAGTTTGATGCCATTTTTACTAATTGGTTTGTTTGCGGCAAGTGTTTTTTTAGAATACTACTTTAATATACCAGGAACGTGACAATATTTGTATGCAACTGTTACTAGTTATGAAAATTATTTAATATGTTTTATGATTCTATTTCTGGGTTTAACTTATTCTCTTGTATACTCATTTGGAGAAATAGTTAAAGTTCTAATTGATCCTAGAGAAAGGATAAGAAAACATGAATAATTTATTTAATTTTGCTGAACCTAAAAAACTTATTCACAGTCCCATAGGTAAAAAAAGAAACCTTTTAAAAAAATATTTTTTCACAAATAATAAACTTTCTGTAATTAATATTTTGTTAGTCGTGGTATTGATTTTTCTACTTTTATTTGCATTGATTAGTTTAATTTTTAGTAACAAACCCTATTCAGATAATGAAAAACTTTTAGGCGTGAATGAAAACATAGGAGCATTTTTTACAGTAACTTACAAGAAAATATCATATGCAGGAGAAAAAGAAACAAACCAAATAACTTTAGAAATTTATAAGAATATTAAACTTTATAATATTCCGCACAAAATTGAAACTAATGTTTTTGGTAAGCAAGAAATTATTTTTAATCCTAGAGATTATTTAAATGTTATTTATGGAAGAAAAATTATTTTCTTTGGAACTGACAGTTTTGGAAACGATGTTTTTATCTACTCACTTAAATTATTTATAACCTCGACAGGTATAGCCTCTTTAATTTTCTTTTTTGAATTAATTTTAGGAATGTATTTGGGAATTTATTTTGCAATTAATCAAAATAAATTTTTCAGAAATTTATTAAAAATCTTAAATGTTTTTATTTCAATACCAGATGTTATATTTTTAATACTAGTTTCTATTTTTGTAAGAAACATCAATATTATTTATTTATTTATCTTTTTTTCAGGTGTATTAAGAATGTTGTATTGATCTTATCAATATAGTTATAAAGAAACCAATAGTGACTATTTTATAGCTCTTTTAGCCAATAATGTAAGTATTAATCGTATTATTTTTAAACACTTATTTCTAAAAATATTGGGAAGAATTTTGATTTTGTTTATGCGAAGAATAGGATATATTATTTTTCTTATTGCTACTTTGGAATTTATTGGAGCGCCTCTCAAAAATAATATTGCAATTGTTTTAAAAAATAACTGAACAACAAGAGATGAAAATGTATGAAAAATAATTTTTCCCACATTTTATTTATTTATATTTTTAATTATTACTCAATTTATTGCTACTAGAATAGCAAAAACTTTGGATGAGAAATAGAAAGGCTACAATGGAAAAAATTTTTGAATATCAAAATTTAAAATTAAAGTATTTAGAGCAAAATAATAATCAAAGTAAAAATCTTCTTTACATTCATGGATTTTCAAGTGATTACAAACATTTTTATCCTTGTTATGAAGAGTTTAGTGATTTTAACTGATATGGCTTGAATATGCCTGCGCACGGAGAAAGTGAAGCAAGAAATGATGTAATGAATCAATTAATTTTCAGAGATATTTTAATTGCTTTTATAAACGAAAAGCAATTGGATAATCTTTACATTGTTGGGCACTCAATGGGTGGTGCACTTGCGATGATGTTAGTCCCTTTTTTACAAGAAAAAATATCTAAAATTGCTCTTGTTGGTCCCCAAAATCGTTCATCTCTCTCACGTTTAGAAGAATTTAAAGATTGCTTTTATATTTGAAATGCAGAAGATTATAAAAAATTGGTTAATTTATGTTACTTTGATCCGCAAAAAATAGTGTCAAATAAAGAACTGATGATTAAAGTTGATAATTATTTGAAAAACAATAAAGAAAAACTAAAATTAATCTACAAATTAGGTGATAATTTACCAGAATTAAAAAATATGGATCAAATTGATCGTGGTCTCTTGGAATTTAAAAAACCGTTAGCTTTAATTTATGGTGAGGCAGATGGAATTATTGATTTAAATAATATTGCTAAATATTATAGAAGTTTAAAAAATGACACAAAGGTCTATAAAATAGAGAAATCTGGTCATAGTATTTGAATTGAAAACTATTCAGCTTTTATTGATATTTTAAAACAATTTTTTGACGAATAAAAAAATGCAGTTCTTCAATTGCATTTTTTTATTTCAAATATTCTTTATTGTAAATTTTAAGTGCAATATTTTTAGGAATAATTTTTTCTAATTCTTCTAATGAGGCGTTATAGATGTTACTATAAGTTTTAAAGTGTGCTAATAGTTTATTTTCCATAACGACACCTAAACCTTTAATTGATTGCAATTTACCTTCAAGAGATGAAATTTTTTGTCTTGTTCTTAGATGTTCTTTAGCAAAGCGATCTACTTCAATTTGAATCTCTGAAAGAAAAGCAAAAAGATCTTTTTCAGCAATTTCAACTTCATTTAAATTTAAATCTATTAATGCTCTTGTTCTATGTCTTTCATCCTTAACTAAACCAATTACAGGAAAATTGTAATTCTGAAAAGTTAAAATTTTACGTATTTCATTAACCTGTGGCAATCCACCATCGGCAATAATAAGTGAAGGAGTTATATTCTTATCTAAATCTTTTAAATACTTAGTAACAGTTTGTTTCATGTATTCAACATCTGCTTGCCGAGTAAGATTAATTTCGTGATTATATTTACGATAAAAATTTTTATTTTTAATTCCATTTGTATAAACAACAGCAACACCCACGGGATTAGAATTATTTAAATTAGAGTTATCAAAAACAACAATATTTTTTAAATCAATATTTGGTACATATTTGCTCAGTGAATGTAACATTTTTTCAGCATTATCAATTTTATTTTTAACTTCTAAATGTTTGCTTTTGTAAAAATCATCAAGATTTAAAAAAGCTAAATCAATAATTTGCTTATAAATTCCACTTTTTGGATAAATAAGACGATTTGAAATTTCTTCATCATTTAATTCATAATTTGTTAGTTCTTCAGAAACAACAATTTTTTTAGGAATCAAATTGTCTTGATAATATTTATTCAAAAAAGCTTCCATAGTATGTTTAGTGTCAATTGCAATAGAAATAGTTTGAATGTCCTTATTAATCAAAATACCGTAACGATAAAAGAGCATTGCTAAATAAATTACATTATCGACTGTTTTAAAGGCTAAAACATCTATATTTTCAAAATCTTTTAATTCAACAACTTGACTTTCATTCAGTTTTGTTAAATAATTCAATGAATCTCTTAAATCTTTTGCAATTTCAAATTGAAATTTTTCTGCAGCATCAAACATTTGTTGTTCTAAATTTTTAAGATATTTTTTATTAAAACTTAAAATTTCTTTAATTTTTTTAAACTTTTCTTCTCAAAAAGAAGAGTCTTGATTGACAATTTTTAAACCTTTTTCAAAAAAGGCTTCTCTTTGTAAAAGTTTTAAAATGGTTGTAGCTCCATAACCATTAGGGAAAGGACCAAAGTGAATTAAATTATTAGTATCTTTAACTTTGACTTTTCTTGAAAGCGAAATATCAAGTTGATTATTTTTTAATTCAATTTTAATGTAAGGATATTTTTTATCGTCTAAAAGTAATATGTTATATTCGGGATTGTATTTATGAATATAGTGTCTTTCTAACAACAAAGCTTCTTTGTTGTTGTGCACAACAAAAACATCAAAATCTGCAATTTCTTGCACTAGTTTTGATGTTTTGTAAGAATTTTCTGCACCCTCAAAATATTGATGCATTCTTTTTTTTAAATTTTTGGCCTTACCAACATAAATTACATTTCCATTAGAATTTTTTCACAAATAAATTCCGGGTTGTGATGTAACGGTGCTAAGTTTTTCTAATATTTCTTCTCTAGTCATTTTAGTCAATATAATCTTCAATAAATTGTGCTAATAATTCTTTTGGATAGTATTCATAAACAATTTTTAAAATTTCATTATTTTTATAAAAAACAAAAGCTGGAACTTTTAAGATTTGTCATTTTGAAAATGGATCTTTATACAAATGTGCTTCTTCTGCATCAATTTCTAAAAATTTAACTTTAGGATTATTGTGATAATCATTAAAAAGCGATTTTACAATAGGTTGCATCATTTTACAATCGGGACATCATGTGGTGCTAAATTCAATAAAAAATAAAACATTTGTATTTTCTTTTTTACCTATAATTTCATTTAAATCGTCAAATTTAATTTTTTCCATAAACTTCCTTATTCAATAATAGGGCTAATTCAATTTTCATCAATTTCTTTGATTTGTTCAGTTATTTTTTCTTCATTATTTAAAATTTCTATTTCATCATTTTTATCTTTTTCTTGATTAACTTCTATTTCTTGTGTTTCTAGTAAAGTTTTTATTGATTCAATTCTACTTGTGTCATTATTCTTAATTTTAATTTCATTTGTTTCAATTAGTTCTTTAATTGACCAATTAACATTATTATTATCTTCTGGTTCAATTTTAACTATTTCTTCTTTTGTGTTTACTTTTTCATCTAAATGAGAAATTTTTACGTTATTGCTTATTTTGTTTTTAATTTCTACTTGTCCTTTAGATTTTTGATTGATTATTTCAATGTTCAAGTTTTCATTAGTTTGTTCATTTTGATTTAATCTATTTTCTGATATTTTTGCTTCACTAATAGTTTCTTTATTTTTATTTTCTAATTTTTCAATATCACTTGTTTTTTCTGAATATTGAGCAAGTTCTTTTTTTGTAACATAAAAAGAATTATTAATAAAATCTCAGTTTGTTTTTTGAGCCATTCTCTTAATAATTGCAAAATATTCTTTTACAGCAGAACTATAATAAAAAATACTATTGTGTTTTTTTAGATATTGTTCAATTTCAACTAAATTTTTTCTTTTTTCATTTAAAAATTTGAAAAATGAAAGAGGTTTAATTGTTATTAATTTAATTATAGAAAAGGCAAATAGGAAAAATATTAAAAGATACATTAAATATGGCGAAAAAGCTAAAGCATATAATAAATTTGCTATTGTATCAAAAAAAACTCCAGTATTATAAGAAGCATTTGGAAATACTATAGAATAATTATTTTGGTTACTGAATGAATAAATTCATCCTTTGGTAAAGAGCGATGATACTTCTTTTGCATTATAAAACCATTTATTTTCCATTCTTTGTGAAACTAAAATGGCATGATAAATAAGAGCAGCAATTAAAAGCATACTTCATACAAAGATTAAAATATGTTTTTTTAGTAAAAAATAATCTACTCTTATGTATTGTTTGAATCACTGAAAGTAATATTTTTTTAAAGCAAATCCTAATCATCTAACAATAAAAGTAAATAACACACCAAAAATTATTAAAATCATTAAATCACCAAAAGCTAAACCAAAAGAATATAAATAAATTTTTCTTAATACATTCGTTATTGAATTGTTTTGGTCAATTAAATTTTGATATTGAAGCAGAATAAAAGCAACAGAAATAATTAAAAAAGAAATGAATTTTAAAATTTCAAAGGGAATATTAAAAGAAACATCACCGACAATATCATTTGGAGCTTTTTTTTCTACTTTTTTTAAATTAAGTTTAAAACGTTTAATCTTTTGCATAGTTTAATTTTACTTTTTAAATTCAAAATTAATATCTATTAAATATATATTCATAGCACTTGGTTAATTTATGCTCTTTTAATAATTCTTTGCCTTTTTCATTGTTGGTATATAAAAAATGTTCATAATTTTTAATATTAGTATCCATATCAACATCTTTGTTTAGAAGCGCTAATTTTTTGCATAGAAAAGCATTATTTTTGTCATTTAATAATTTTTCTTTTTGCTTACCTTTTATTTGTTCGATATTTTGATATATATTTTCAAGAGATCCAAATTCATTTAAAAGTTTTACTGCTCCTTTATCTCCGATACCATTAACTCCTGTTAAATTATCTGAAGCATCACCAGCAAGTCCTTTAAAATCAGGAATTTGTGATGGTAAAATACCGAAAATAGTTTCAAAATTATCCAAATTGACTATTCTATAGCCATATTCGTTTTTTGCATTTTGCGCAATTATAGTATTTTCATTAACTAGTTGTAATAGATCTTTATCTTTAGAAAAAATGATATTGTTTGTTTCTTTTGTTTTTGCTAAAGTGGCGATTAAATCATCCGCTTCATCTCCAATTTGTTCAAATCATTTTATGTTCAATCCTGTTAATATATCTTTAATTAGTGCAAATTGTTCAAAAATAATTTCTGGTGCTTTATTTCTCCCACTTTTATATCCTTCAAATTCATTATGTCTTTTTGTTTTACCATTAGCATCAAATGCAATGAATAAATATTTTGGATCAAATGCTTCAATTAATTTTGCTAGGGAAATTAAAAAGACATGAACTCCGTTAACATAAATACCTTTTGGAGATTTCATTAAATAATTTATATTGTTGGGATTATATGATGCGTAAAAAGATTGAAACATCAATAAATTACCATCAATTAACAAAAAATTTTCTTTCTTGGCATTGTTTGTTTTCATTATTTAACCTCTTTTCAATCAATTATTTTAGGTGTTGAATATTTATAATTAATTTTGATAAGAACAATTTTATGTTTTTTTATACCCTCAAAATAATTGTAAAAGTTAGGACTAAAGTAAAAAATTATTTCTCGTGAACTATCTTTACATTTTAAATAGTAAAAATCTTTATTTTTTATTTTTCGCATATCTAAATATTCAACAACAAATCACTCTTCATCTCCGGGAGTTAAATTATTAAGTCTTTTTGGAAAATCTTTTTCGTATTTAGATGTTAAATGAACATTGTATATTGATCCTAATAATTCATTTTCACAGTTCATTTCATACTCTAAATCTTGTTCTTGATCAAAATAAATATTCAATTCTAAATAATTCATTTTGACAATTTTTTCTTTAACTTCTGAGTAGGATTTAGCAGTTGAAAATAAATTATATATGTCTTTTACATATTTATCGCAATGCTGAATATATTTGATATGTCCAAAATCTCTAAAAACATTAGCTCTTGTTAAAGTATCAAGTGCAGCATCCTTTAATCCGGCAAATCTTAATCTTAAGAAAATTTCTACTATGTTGTTTGAATATTCACCATTTTCTTCTTTATCTTTTAGTATTTTGTTTATTCCTTCATTTCCAAAACCTTTAATTAAATTAAATGGAAGATATAAATTACTGTTAATAATTTGACAATTATTACTTGAATACAAAATGTTAGGAGAATAAACAATAAATCCCATTTCTTTTGCTTCATCTACATATTTTTTAATAGTTTCCTGTGCGCCTTGTGATGATGAGATAAGAGCATTGTAAAAATAAAGCGGATAATGTTTTTTGTAATATGCCATTTTCATAGTCAAATATGCATAACTTACAGCGTGACTTTTATTAAAACCATAAAGTCCGAATAATTTTATATTTTCATAAATCTGATTAGCTATATTTACATTCACATTATTTTTTTCTGCACCTTCAACAAAAATTTTCTGATATGATGCGACTTCATCTTCATGTTTTTTTCCAATTGCTCTTCTTAAAAAATCCGCTTCAATAAATGACATGTTTGCAACTTTTTGAGCAATCTGCATAATTTGTTCTTGATAAACAATAATTCCAAAAGTGTTTTTTACAATTTCATCATATCTAGGATCAATTGTTAAAACTTTAACATTTTTATTTTTACTTTCGGCATAGTTATCAATATATTTTTTTGGTCCTGGTCTAAAAAGAGAAATGATTGCATATAAATCATCAAAAGCATCTATTTTTACCTTTTTTACAGTACTTTTCATACCATTTGATTCCAACTGAAAAATTCCTTCAGTAAATCCACTATTTAACATTGAAAATGTATCTTTATCATTTATAAGATGAGAATTTTGTTTAATTAAATTATCAAAATGTAGGTTAGGTTCAATATGCTGCTCAATTTGACTAATTTCTGTTAAAGTTTTTAAACCAAGCAAATCTATTTTTAGAAGGCCATAATCTTCAATGTAATTCATTGAGAGTTGAACTTGTTGAAAAATATTATCATTTGACATCATTGATGGAACTAACTTGTTTATAGGCGTTTGAGAAATTATTAAACCTGCAGGATGATAGCCTTGTTGACGTGGCAGACCTTCAATTTTAAGAGCAAAATTTAGTAACTCTGGATAATTTTCAATGGCAATTTTAAAATGTAAATTATTGATTATTGAGTCTTTTAATGATGCATTTAATTCTAGTGTTTTAGAAATTTTATTTACTTCCACATTATTTATATAGTTAGTTCCTAAAACTCTTGCGACATCTCTTATTGCCATTTTTGCACCAATAGTTTGAAAAGTGGAAATTAACGCAGTATTTTCGAAACCATATTTCTCTTTTAAATAGGCAAATACTTCATTTCTTCGGTCATCTTGAATATCAATGTCAATATCTGGTCAGCTTAATCTTCCGGGATTTAAAAAACGTTCAAAAAGTAAACCGTATTTAAGAGGATTAATTTTGGTAATACCAAGCAAATAAGAAACAAGTGATCCTGCAGCGCTACCTCTACCTGGACCAACAGCAATTTTATTCATTTCTGCTCAATGAATCAAATCTTGAATGATTAAAAAGTAATTAGTAAATTTAAAATTTTTAATAATTTCGAATTCATACTTTAATCTTTCTTCTCAATTTTTGTATTCTTTTAATTCATCTTGTTTTTTTTCTAAAGCATTGTTAATAAGATTTATAAGATGATTATTTGCTTCTAATTCATTAAAATTATTAAAGTGTGCCAAATCTAATTTTTTTTCAGGAAAGATAACATTACATTCATCAATAATTTTATGCATTCTTTCAATTATTATTTGTGGAATTTCTAACTCACCAAAATAATCTGGGTAATCATTTGATGAAACTTCTAAATTTCCAATTTGTTGTAGAATTCTTAAAGCAGAATTATCTTCTTTTTTAATTAATTTATTTTCTCTTAAATAAATACCATTTGAATGTTCAAGATCTAAAGAAGGAATAAAATAATTTTTATTTGAGAATAATAATTCCTCTCCTTCTTTTATGAAGTATCCTAAAGTTGGATGATCAAGAATGAAAATATCATTTGAAAAAGCGAAATCATTTAATGTCAAATTTTGATCTTGACTTTTTAACAAAATTAATTTATTTATTAATTGATAACCCAAATAATTTTTAGCTAGCAAAATTATTCTATATTTTTTATTTTCTTTTTCATAGTCTAAATCAACACCGATAATGGGTTTAATTTCATTTTTTTGACAAAGTTTTAAAAACTCTCCCAAAGCAAATAAATTATTATGATCTGTTAAAGCTACTGCTTTAAGATTATGTTTTTTGCTTTCAGTAACTAATTCTTCAATTCTAATTAAAGAATTTAGAAATGAGTATTCAGTAGTGTTGTATAAATGCACTAATTTCATATTTTCACCTTTGATATTTTTTATGTTAAAATTCTATTGAGTCGACATTGAGGTATTTTATCCAATGTTTCCAGTCTGAATTTTCAGACTTTTTTAATTACCATATATTTTTATTTAAAATAATAATATATTAATAATGTTATTTATTATTCAATGATTTGTAAAATAAATAAAAAAAGAAAAAATTTACGTTTTATATTTTTTTTGCTATAAATATATACGCAAAGTAATTGAAATTTATTTTGTCAAGAGCTGAAAAAAATATTATTTAGAAAAAAACTAAAAATACTTTTATTGATTTTTTTCTATGCTATAATAATCATGCTTTTTATCACATTAGCATGGAGAAGTAGCTCAGCTTGGTAGAGCGCTTGGTTTGGGACCAAGTGGTCGCAGGTTCAAATCCTGTCTTCTTCACCATGGGGGATTAGCTCATTTGGCTAGAGCACTTGCCTTGCACGCAAGGGGTGGTGGGTTCGAATCCCATATCCTCCACCATTTTATGGCGTTGTAGCTCAGTTGGTTAGAGCATCCGGTTCATACCCGGAAGGTCATGAGTTCGAATCTCATCGACGCTACCAATTTATATGGAATTTTGCCTAACTGTTTTTTCGGACCTATAGCTCAACGGTTAGAGCAACCGGCTCATAACCGGTTGGTTACAGGTTCGAATCCTGTTGGGTCCACCAAGGGTGATTACCCAAGTCCGGCTGAAGGGAGCAGTCTTGAAAACTGCCAGGGGCTTCACGGCCCGCGGGGGTTCGAATCCCTCATCACCCGCCATTTGCTTGTAAAAGCGCCAATTTAATCACATCGCGGAGTGGAGAAGTTAGGCATCTCGCAGGGCTCATAACCCTGAGGTCGTTGGTTCAAATCCAACCTCCGCCACCAAAAGGTCCAGTGGTAAAGTGGTTTAATACGTCTCCCTGTCACGGAGAAGATCGCGGGTTCGATCCCCGTCTGGACCGCCATTTGGCTCTGTAGCTCAGTTGGTAGAGCAACGGACTGAAGCTCCGTGTGTCGCTGGTTCGATTCCTGCCGGAGCCACCATATCATGAAAATGTACTTCGCTTTGTCGAAGTTTTTTTATGGCTTTAAATAGTTAGATAAATTAAAAGACAATTTTCAAAATTGTCTTTTTTCTTTATTTCTGCAAACTTTGAATATTTAGATTGACTAATTTGACTATTTGATAGAAAAAAATAGTAAATTTATTAAAACAAAAAACAAATAAATAGTAAATTTCAATTTTTCAAAATTGTCAAAAAATACTATAAAAAAATAGAATATTGACAAATTAATTATCACTAAGAATACTGATATTGATTAATAATTTAAAAATAGGAAAAATTAAATTTATTATAAAAAGTTGTAAAAACATTGAAAAGTGCAAAAATATAACTTTTTTCATCAAAAAAATAAGTTTTTTTACTGAAAAATAAATTTGAAAAATTTTTTTCTTTTTTTGAAAAATAGTATAGTAAGAGCAGGTAAAGTCACACTAATGCTTTACCTTTGAAACAAAATTATTATCTTATCTTACAAGGAGAAATTCGTGAGTAAAATCAACGTTTATAGTGAAATTGGTGAATTAAAAGAAGTTTTAGTTCACACTCCAGGAGACGAAATTAGGCGCATCTCACCTAGTCGTCTTGATGAATTATTATTTTCAGCTATTTTAGAACCAAACGAAGCTATTAAAGAGCACAAAGGTTTCTTAAAAATTTTACAAGACAAAGGAATTAAAGTTATCCAACTTTCAGATCTTGTTGCTGAAACTTATACATACCACGCAACTCAAAAAGAAAGAGAAGCGTTTATTGAAAAATGACTTGATGAGGCAGAACCAGCTTTAACTAAAGATTTAAGAGCTAAAGTTAAAAGCTATGTACTTTCAAAAGAAGGAACACCAGTAGCAATGGTAAGAACAATGATGGCCGGTGTTTCTAAGCAAGAATTGAATGTTGAATCAGAAACTGAATTAGTTGTTGATCCAATGCCTAACTTGTACTTTACACGTGATCCATTTGCATCAGCAGGTAATGGTATTTCATTGAACAACATGAAATATGTAACAAGAAAAAGAGAAACAATTTTTGCAGAATTTATTTTTGCAACTCATCCAGATTACAAAACAACACCACATTGATTTGATCGTTTAGATGAAGGAAACATTGAAGGTGGTGACGTATTCATCTACAACAAAGACACATTAGTAATTGGGGTTAGTGAAAGAACAAACAAAGAAGCTATCCTTACAATCGCAAAAAAAATTAAAAACAATAAAGAAGCAAAATTCAAAAAAATCGTTGCAATTAATGTGCCACCAATGCCAAACTTAATGCACTTAGATACATGATTGACAATGGTAGATAAAGATAAATTCTTATACTCACCAAACATGCTATCAGTTTTAAAAGTTTGAGAAATTGACTTATCAAAAGAAATTGAAATGGTTGAAACAAACAAACCATTAGCAGATGTTTTAGAAAGCATCATTGGTGTTAAACCAGTTCTTATTCCTATTGCAGGTAAAGGTGCTACTCAATTAGACATTGATATTGAAACACACTTTGATGGTACAAACTACTTAACAATAGCTCCAGGCGTTGTTGTTGGTTATTCAAGAAACATCAAAACTGAAGCAGCTCTTAGAGCAGCAGGTGTAACAGTACTTTCATTTGAAGGTAACCAATTATCACTTGGTATGGGTTCAGCAAGATGTATGTCAATGCCATTAGTAAGAGAAGATGTTAAATAATTTTAGTTATTCATATTTAAATAATTAATACTCTTTAACATTTTTCTTATTAAATTTATCTAACTATAAAAAAGCAACAAAAACAAATTAATTTTTACAATAGATAATTTTATAAGGAGAAATATGCCAATTAATTTATTAGGTCGTAGCTTAGATTCAGCTTTAAATTTAACAACAGATGAAGTTAACTACGTATTAGATCTTTCAATCGATCTTAAAAAAGCAAAACAACAAGGATTACACGTTAACTCACGTCCTCTTGTTGGAAAAAACATTGTTATTTTATTCCAAAAAGATTCAACAAGAACACGTTGTGCTTTTGAAGTGGCAGCTGCTGATTTAGGTGCATCATGTACTTACATCGGACCTGCAGGTTCAAACTTTGGTAAAAAAGAATCAATCGAAGATACAGCGATGGTTTTAGGGCAAATGTATGATGGTATTGAATTCCGTGGATTCAAACAAGCAGATGTTGATGCTTTAGTTAAATACTCAGGTGTACCAGTATGAAATGGTTTAACTGATGCAGAACACCCAACACAAATGTTTGCAGATTACATGACTGTAAAAGAATTTAAAGGTGATTTAAAAGGTAAAAAAATTGTTTTTGCCGGAGATATCAAAAACAACGTTGCTCGTTCATTAATGATTGGTGCTGCTTTCTTTGGAATGCACATTGTATTATGTGGACCTAAAGCACAACACGAAATTGTTAAAAATGGACCAGAACACAAAGCAGTTTATGAAGAAGTTCAAAAATTATTTGCACGTAATGGTGGATCAGTAACATTTTCAGATAACAAATTAGAAGCTGCAAAAGGTGCAGATGTTATCTATACAGACGTATGAGTATCATTAGGTGAAGATTTCTCATTATTTGAACCACGTATCCAAGAATTAGGTGCTTTCCAAGTAGATATGGAAATGATTAAAGCTGCTAAAGAAGATGTAATTTTCTTACACTGCTTACCAGCCTTCCACGATGACCACACTTTATTCTCAGCCGAAATTAAAGAAAAATTTGGAAACAAATATCCAGTTGTTAAAACAGGTGCAATGGAAGTTACTGACGAAGTATTCCAATCAAAATACAACAAATCAATCCAACAAGCTGGAAACCGTATGCACACAATTAAAGCTATTATTTTAGCAACATTAGGTTACTAATTCAATAGTAAATTAGTTTTTTAAGGAAATTTAAAAGATGTCAAAAATTGTTATTGCATTAGGTGGAAACGCATTAGGAAATAATCCACAAGAACAGAAAGAACTTGTAAAAGTTCCAGCTAAAAAAGTAGCTGAATTAATTAAACAAGGTCACCAAGTGTTAGTAGGACACGGAAATGGTCCACAAGTTGGAATGATCTTCAACGCTTTTGCAGATGCAAAAAAAGTTAATGAAAAAACACCATTAGTACCATTTGCTGAAGCTGGTGGAATGAGCCAAGGTTACATTGGTTACCACATGTTAACAGCTATTTCAAATGAATTACACAAAGAAGGTTTGGGCGATAAAGATGTTTTATACTTTTTAACTCAAACTATTGTTGATGCAAATGATAAAGCTTTTGCTAATCCTACTAAACCAGTTGGACCTTTCTATGCAACAAAAGAAGATGCAGAGAAAAACAATCCAAATTCAACAATTGTTGAAGATGCAGGTAGAGGATATAGAAAAGTTGTACCATCACCAAAACCACTTGATGTAGTTGGTATGAATGGTATTAAAAAAGCTTTTGATCAAGGTGCTGTAGTTATCGCAGGTGGTGGTGGAGGAATTCCAACCATTGTAAAAGCTGATGGAACTTATGAAGGAGTTGACGGAGTTATTGACAAAGATTTTGCTTTAGCTAAAATTGCTTCTAAAGTTAATGCCGACAACTTTATTGTTCTAACAGCAGTTGATTATGTTTACGTAAATTACAATAAACCAGATCAAAGAAAACTAGAAACAGTTACTGTAAGCGAATTGGAAGAATACATTAAACAAAACCAATTTGCTCCAGGTAGCATGCTTCCAAAAGTTGAAGCAGCAATCGCCTTTGTTAAAGAAAACAAAAACAATGTTGCAATCATTGCCTCACTTGAAAAAGTGGGAGAAGCAATTAATGGTACCTCAGGTACTAGAGTTATTAATGGATAATTTCCTAAATAAATTAGCAAAATATAAAAAAATAACAATTACGATTTAATAAAGATATAAGATTTCTCACTATTTAAAATAATATTATAAAATTACAATGTATTAATAATACAAAATTAACCTAATTGTTCTTAAACATAGGGATTTAAGACAATTAAAATACAAAAAAATATAGAAAGATAAAAGGATAATTATGAGCAAAGAACAAGAAACAAAATTTGCTCAAGAACCTTCTAAACAAAGAAAAATTTCTTTCTTCTCAGCGATGCTTATTGTTATAGGTGGGTCTGTTGGAGCTGGAATTTTCTTTAAATCTGGTGGTGTTCTTGGCAATGCTCAAAGTAGTTTAATTCTTGCCATTATCTCTTGAATTCTTGCCTCATTTGCTGTTATTGCAATGGGGATTGCTTTAATTGAAATTGCGAGTGTTAAAAATGACAACTTGTCACTTATTGGTTGAGCAAAAGTATTCAACGGTAAAATTGTGGCAAATGCTACTAAAAACTTCATGGTATATGTTTATTTACCATTAACATACTTCTTTATGCCTCTTTATGTGTTCTTACCATTACAAGATGGTATAGGATCATTAATTGATAAAGATTCATTTACATTTGGAACTAGTGCAGACTGATTAATTTGAACAATTATTTCATTAGTTATGACAGTTTACTTCCTTGTAGTTCCTGCATTATGATCAAAAGTTGGTGACGTTCAAAACAAAATTGTTACCTACATTAAATTCTTACCATTAGCCTTTGTTGCATTATTGGGTATTATACTTGCAATCATTGGTAAAGGTGGTACAGCAGATATTCATGCCGGTTTAGATAAAGCCGTTACAAAAACAGTTGCACAAGGTGCACAATTCAAAGAAATTTTCGGATTAGGTGCTGGTTTTGGTGTTTTCTTATCATTAACAGCAATCTTCTTCGCATATGATGGGTTCTATGTTGCTGCAGGTATTTCTTCAGAAATGAAAGAACCTAAAAAAACTCCTCTTGCTCTATTCTTAGGATTAGGAATTACAACTATTATTTACATTGTTATTGCAATCTCAATGTCAATTAACGGTGGATCATTCTACGGAATGTTAGATTTCATGAAAAATGCTATGGGAGAAAAAGCGGGAAGAATTGTTTTTGGAATCATGAACATTATGATTGCTATTGGTGTTCTTGGAATTATTAATGGTTTCTCAATGTGAGCGCCTCGTTATGTAGAAGATCTTTTAGCACAAGGTGAATTACCTTTCTGAAAAAGAGTTTACAAAAAATTAAATCCAAATAAACCAGTAGTTGGAATTGTTTATTCATTAGTAATTACTATTCCAGTTGTTATTATCTTTACTTTAATTGGTGCATTAGGTTACTTACCTGGTGCAGATTACACAATCTACAGTAATGATGCAAAACAATCAATGGCAAGACTTTACTACTTTGCTGACTTAATGTCTAACTGAACAGCTCTATTTACATTCGGTTTCATTACCATGTCAATTTTTGGAGCTATTAGAAACAAAAAAACAGGCAAAATTAAAATTAATCAAGAAGTTAAAGGCTTTAAATTCTACGCTTGAACAGCCGTACTTATGGTTTCAGCTGCTTTATTAGTAACAATTGCAGTACCATTCATCGAATTATTCTTATTAATTGGATGAAGCAATCAAGCTGTAGCTGATACATTAAAACCAGCTGCAAATCCAGAAGCAAATGAAGTTTACTTAAAACAAGCTCAAGAATTATTTACAAACGCTATAATTTCTCGTGTACTTACTGTAGTAACTTTATTAATCTATGGAGCATTAAGCTTCTTACCAATGCCTATTGAAAACTACGTAATCAAGAGAAAATATGGTTCATTACAAAGATATGAACTTGAAAAAGCAAGAATCTTAAGCACAAACTAAAAAGTAAAAAAAGGAACAATTTTGTTCCTTTTTTAATTCAATTTTTTATTATTTTTTAATTCATCAAAGTGTAAATAAAAAAGGCTGTAGAGCCATTTAATTTATAAGTATTTTTTATTAAAAATTCCAATGTAAGGCAAATTACGCATTTTTTCTTTATAATCAAGACCAAAACCAACGATAAAAGCATCAGGTACTTCAAATCCCACACAATCAACTTCTAATTCCACTTTACGGTTCATGGGTTTATTCAACAAGGTTAAAATTCTTAAACTTTGTGGTTTACGAGCTTCCAGAATATTTTTAATTTTTTGTAAAGTTATACCAGAGTCAACAATATCCTCAATAATTAAAACGTCTTTGTTTTGAATATCTTGTGCCAAATCCATGATAATTTTAACGCTTCCTGATGAATGATGAGCGCCAGCATATGAGGAAGCTGTCATAAAGTCTAAATCATGGTCAATTGTAACATCTTTAATTAGTTGTGCTAGAAAAGGAATTGAACCTTTTAAAAGACCAACTAAAACTAAATTTGAACTTGTCGCATATGTTTCATTAACTCATTTTGCTAGTTCTTTAATTCTTTGTTCAATTTGATCTTGTGAAAATAAAACTTTTTCAATGCGATAATCTACCATCTTACTCCTTAAATATTCATTTTGTTTTACTGTTTTTTAAAATTTTCAATAATTTGTATTGCTTGACTTAAAACTTCAACGTTACTTTTATTATTCACTTCGATAATGAAATAGGGAATTTGATATTTAGAAGCTAAAGCAATAAAAAGTTCTTTATAAAGATCATGTAATTGAAGAAAATAATCTTTATTATCTTCAAAATTACTAATTTCGCTTTCTCTTCCTCTTTCAAAAATTCTCTCTTTAAAAGTTTCAAAAGATATATCTAAAAAAATTGCTAAATCAGGATTTTCTTTCATATCGATAATTTCATGAAACATAGCATCAAAAGCTTTTAAGTATTTAGGAGGTTTTTTGGCTAAAGTTGCTACTGCAAAAATATAATGTTCTAAATTAAAGCGATCTAAAAAAACATGATTTTGTTCTGCACGATAACCTAAATTTTGATATTTCTCCATGGTTTTTTGAAAATTATCAGAAAGACTTTCTAAAATGTATGCTTGAAAACCAATATCAATGTTTTCTTTTTTTTCATACAATCATTTTAAAAAAGTATTAAAAACAATATCATCATTAGCAAATTCTTCTAGAAGGATTGAATCTGCATAAGTTTGATTTAAAGCTTTGGCAAGAGTACTTTTCCCCGCACCAATCATTCCACTAATAGCAATTATCATTTTAGGCCTCTAAATAACGTTTTTTGCTACTAAAATCGAAATTATCAATGATTGCTTTAGCTTTAGCAAAAACTTCATCTTCTGTCAAATTATCAGTTTCTATAATAACATAGTCTAAATTGTTTTTTTCAGCTTGTTTGATGAAAAGAGGTTTATAGAGATCATATAATGTTTTAAAATATTCAATATTTTGTTCTCAATTTTCTACCTCTACATTTCTTCCTCTTGCAAAAAGACGTTTTTTAAACGTTTCAAATGACATGTCTAAATAAATTGCTAAATCAGGAGTTTCATCTTCAGTAATTAAATGCGTAAATAATGCATCATAACCCGCTAAATATTTGGGTCCTTTAGGTCTTAAATTTACATTTGCAAAAATGTAATGTTCAATACTAAAGCGATCTAGAAATAAGTGATTATTTTTAAAAGAATAACCTTTATTTTTAAAATTTTGAATTGTGTCATAAAGTTTTGAGGTGTGGTTTTCAACCACAAATGATTGAAAACCAATTGTTAAATTAGGTTGTTTTTCATACAATCATTTTAAGAATGTGTTAAAAACTTCATTGTTTTCTTCAAATTCTTCTAACATCATTGCATTATTATATTCTTTAACTAATCTTGCAGTGAGTGTACTTTTTCCACTGCTTATCATTCCACTTATTCCTATAAGCATCGTTTCCCCTTCCATTTTTTCAATTATTCTAATATTCAAATTTTAAAACTTTAATAGAGTATTTATTTGGTACATCAACTTCAGTTACTTCGCCAATTTCAGCATCCATAATTGCAACAGCAATAGGTGATTCAGTTGAAATTTTGCCTTCAAAAGGGTTGCTATCATGACTACCCATGATAGTTACAACATGTTCTTGGTTAGTTTTTAAATTAAGATATGTAACTTTTGCTCCAATACCAATTTTTTGTCTTGCAGAAGCACTACGAGAAGATTCTTCATAAAGTTCTGCTTTTTGTAAAATATCTTCTAATTCAAGAATTCTACCTTCAATTTGAGCTTGTTTATCTCTTGCTGCATCATACTCAGCATTTTCTGAAAGGTCACCTTGCGCTCTAGCTTCTTTTAATTCGGCCTGTACAGCAGGTCTTTCAACTTTAATTAAATTTTCATATTCTGCACGATATTTATCAAGAGTTTCCTTGGTAAGTAAAATTTTATCTTCTTTCTTAATTGCCATTTTTGCTCCTTTATGTTTTTAGAATAAATCAATTTTATTAAATATAAATTTAATAAGGGAAAGGTTTTTTATTTTTTTACAATGTAGAGGAATTTGTTTTTTACATGACTAATTTCATAAAGAATTTTTTGTTCTTTTAAAATTTTAGCCATAAGTTTTAAGTCTTTTTTGTTTTCTTTATTTTGAATAACAACTAGCATACCTTTTTCATCTAGCAAAGAAAAGTATTGCTTAAAAATTTCTTGATTTGATAAATTTGAATTAATTGCAAAAATCAATTTATAAGTTTTGTTAATTTCTTTAATTAATAGGGGTTTTTTAGGAAAATATTGAGGAAAGTCTAACACAGCTAAATTTCATTGTTTAACATCAAAATTTTGATTCAATAATTCAATATTTCCATAACCTAAATAATTTAAAGTAGCATATTCATATTCTACTTTTTCACCTATAACTAAGGTATTTTTTGCTTTGTTTAAATAAGTTGTATTAATCAAATTTTCAAGATCTTTATTATCCACTTTTGGTTTTAAATGTTTTTCTAATTCAATTGGTAATTGACCAAGATTTTCACCTCTTAATTCTAGAATTATTTCATGTGCTTTCTTAGTTTCTTCATCAATAACTTTTTTTCTTAATTTTCTAGTTTTAAGAAATAAAAAACCATAAATTAATGCTGCGATTGTAATTACAACAAAAACTGAAATAATTAAACCATTTCTCACTGCAATGCTCATATTAAATTTCTTTGCCTCCGTAGTCTAAAAAGTCTTGAAGAATAAAGGTTGCAGCAAGAGTATCTTTATGTTTTTTACGCTTATTTATAGATAATTTAGCTTCTTTTAAAATTTTTTGTGCTTTAATTGTTGAACCATATTCATCTACTAAAAAAACTTTAAGATTGAAAGTTTTTTTTAATTGTTGTGCAAAAGTTTCAATCATTAAAGTTCTTTCACTTTTATCACCATTACTGCGTAATGGATGTCCTAAAATTAAAGTATCAATAGTGTTAAAGCAATTAAGTTCTTTAATTTCGTTTATAACTTGATCAAAATCTAATTCACTAAAGTTAATAGTCTTTAAACTACTTGCAATAATTCCAGAATCATCGCTAATGGCAAAACCACAAGTTTTAGTTCCTAAATCTAAGGCTAATTTACGCATTAACTAACTCTTTAATAATGTTTTCTAAATTATCTTGATTATCTATTTTTCCCATTGCTAAAATTGGTGAACCACCACCTCTTCCATTTAAAGATTTAGCAATTTTTTGGAAAAGTAAATTTGCGTTATCAACTTTAACAGCAACCACAAGTAAAGTTTGTTTTTGATCTTTTGTTCCTACAAAAATATATGCATCAGGATATTTTTCTCTTAATGTTGAAGCAATAACTTTTACTTGTGAAGGATCTAAATTAAAATTAAAGTACATTTTTTTATTATTAACATCTTCAAAATGAACATTTTCATAATCAAATTCAATGTTTGATTTTTCTTTGTTGACCTTTTTAAAATCTTCTCTTGCTTGTTCAATAAGTTTAAGGATTAAATTGTATTTATCAATGTTGTTTAAATCATTTAAATTTATTTCTAAATTGTAATTGGCGTCTAATGATTTAGTTTTATTTACAATATTATTCAATTCATTTAAGTAGAAATCAACTTGATCGCTATAGAATTTGTCAACTAAAGCATTTGAAGTAACAACCCTAATTCTAAATACTCCAGCTTGTTTTCTTTCAACAGCAACAATTTTAAAATTCTCTAATTGTGAACTATATTCTAAGTGTGTTCCACCACAGAGATCGCTCGTAACATCTCCTCATTTTACTAAACGAACATTTTTAGGATCCATATATTCAGTTTCTTGGATGGTCATAATAACGCCCATTTTTTTTGCTTTTTCAGTGGTGGTGTTTAAATATTCACGTTTAATATTTCTTTTAATGATCTCTTGCATAATTGCTTCAACTTCAGCAATTTGTGCATCAGTAGGTTTTTCATCCGCTGGAAAGTCGAAAGTAAATCTTTCATAAGTAATATCTGAACCTAGTTGTTCAATTTGCGGTCCTAAAACTTTTCTTAAAGCACTAAAAACTAAGTGTGTAGCAGAGTGATTTCTTGCTAAATTTAATCTTTTTGCACTATCGACATAACATTCGATTGGATCTTGATTATTAACAACACCTTCAACTTTATGTACATGATTTGCAAATTTGTCTTTAAAGACATCTAAAACTTTTATTTTGTTGCCGTTTTGGATCATGTATCCTTCATCATGATTTTGTCCACCAGAAGTTGCATAAAAAGGAGTTTTATCAAGAATTAAATAACCAATACCATTAATTTCATTTACTTCGTTTTCATTATTTAAAAGCATTAAAACATTCGATTTTGCTTCTAGATAATCATAGCCTATAAATTCATCAATTTTGTCTTCAATTAAAGTTAATGAATTTATTACTCCTTGCATACCTTCGGCTTTATCACCTCTTGATTTAATTGCATGTTCTTCTTTTGCAGCTTCAAATTCAACCATATTAACACTTATATTTGATGAGGCAAGAATTTCTATAGTCAGTTCTATAGGAAAGCCGTATGTATCCAACATTTTAAATGCTTCTTTTCCACTTAATTCCTTAGTGTTTTCATCAATAAATTGTTGTAGTAATAATTTTCCTTTTTCAATTGTTTTATGGAATAATTCTTCTTCATCTTTAATTGCTTTTTTTACTGGTTCAACATCATATTCAAATGGAAGAGAATTTTTTACTACTTCTACTAATTTATAGAGGAATAAATCTTTAATTCCTAATTGCATTCCTTTATAAATTGCTCTTCTAATTAAACGTCTAATAATATAACCTCTACCCACATTAGAAACTTTTGCTCCATCAGCAATAGCGTTAGTTGCAGTTCTAATATGATCGGCAATAACTTTAAAGTGCTGATTAATTAATTCTTGCTCTTTTTCCCTAGTAAAATAGTTGTTTACATCATATTTGTAATTTGAAAATTTTTCAATTTCTTTAATGATATTAATGAATAAATCAGAATCATAATTTGTTGGAGCATCTTGCATAATTGATGCAATTCTTTCTAATCCTGCGCCTGTATCAATATTTTTTTGTTTTAATTCGGTGTAATTATTTTCTCCATCATTATTGAAAGTTGAAAAAACAATATTTCAAATTTCAATATATCTATCATTTTCTATATCGTTTTGTAATAATTCAATACCACGTTGATCATATTTTTCGCCACGATCATAGAAAATTTCAGTATTTGGTCCACATGGCCCAGAACCAACATCTCAGAAATTAGTTTTTCTATCTCCAGGAATTAAGTGATTTTCTTCTACTCCATGACTTTTTCAAAGTTCCTTTGTTTCCAAATCATCTTTAAAATAAGTAAAATACAACTTATTCATGTCCATTTTCAAAATAGTAGTTAAATATTCAAAGGCAAAAGCAATAGCTTCTTTTTTAAAGTAATCACCAATTGAAAAATTTCCTAGCATTTCAAAAAATGTATGATGTCTTGCAGTTACTCCAACATTTTCAATATCATTCGTTCTAATTGCCTTTTGACTATTAACTAAACGATTTTTTGGAGGAACTTTTTTACCTGAAAAATAGTCTTTTAAAGTAGCGACTCCAGAATTAATTCACAAAAGTGAAGGATCTTTAACAGGAATTAAAGATTTTGATGGAACTTCTAAATGATCTTTTGATTTAAAAAAATTAATTCAACTTTGTCTAATTTCTTTTGATGTCATCATAATAATTTCTCCTAAACATATGTTTTTTCTTTTCCTTGAAAGTAAATTTTTTCAATAATTCCACCACCAAGGCATTTATCTCCGTCATATAAAACCACTTGTTGTCCTGGAGTAACTGCTTGAGCAGTTTCAGGATAATTTACTCTTATAAAATTATTTTCTAATAATTCAACTTTAACTTTAATATCTTGTTGTCTATATCTAAATTTTGCAGTTAAATTATTTGGATCATAATCAGTATTATTTAAATTTAAATTTGAAGCTAATAAAGAATCTGAAGTTAAAAAGCTCATATCTGAAGCAGGTGCAACATATAATATATTTTTTTGAACATCACGACCACAAACATAGTGAGGTTCGCTCATGCCACCTAAATTTAGTCCTTTTCTTTGTCCCAAAGTATAGTAGAAGCATCCTTCATGTTTTCCAACTTTCTTGCCTGTTAAAATTGAAAAGGTGTCTCCTTCTTGAGCAGGGATATAATTTTGTAAAAATTTTGTAAAGTTACGTTCTCCAATAAAACAAATTCCAGTTGAATCTTTTTTAGATGCAGTTGCTAAATTTAATTCATGTGCAATTTCTCTAATTTGACTTTTTTCATATTTAGCTAAAGGCATGATAACTTTTTTTAATTGTTCATGAGTAAGTTGTGCTAAAAAGTAGGTTTGATCTTTATCTTTATCTTTTGCTCTATACAATTTTCCATCAATCACATTTGCATAATGTCCCATTGCGATAAAATCAGCATTTAGTACATTAAAAGCATAATCAGCAAAAGCTTTAAATTTTATATATTTATTGCACAAAATATCAGGATTCGGTGTACGCCCTTTTTTATATTCTTCAATAAAATTTTCGAAAACATTGTCTCAGTATTCTTTAATAAAATCAACTCTGTGTAATTTAATACCTAATTGATTAGCTACTTTTTGTGCATCCTGATAATCTTCTTCTTGTGGACAAATATCCTGGGAAATATGTTCATTACCTAAAAAATCATTATTGAGATTTGAATCTCAATTCCGCATAAAAAGACCTTCTACATCATATCCTTCTTTTTTTAATAAATAGGCAGCAACTGAAGAATCAACTCCTCCAGACATACCTAAAATTACCTTTTTCTTCATTCACCCTCCAAACTTATCATAGGAATACTAGTATATTAATATTAAATAATAATACTAATATTATTTTTTAAATATAAATATATAAAAAAGAGTAAGTACTACTCTTTAAAACTTTTAAAAATATTATTTTTATAAACATCAACTCCAGGTTGATTAAATGGATTAACTCCATTTAAAACTCCATTCATTGTTGCAATGTAAAAAAACATTTGAAATAAAAAACCAAAATTGAATTCATTGATATTTTCTATAGTAATTCTAATATCATCTTCCTCTAGAAAATTTTCTTGTGTAATTAGTTTTTTTCTTAATAAACTTCAATTTACTTCATGTAATTTAGTTCCATCTAAATAGGGCAATTTATTTGAATATTCTTTTTCTAAATTATCTAAATTTTGCGCTTGATTATTTTTAAAATTAATAATAGTTTTTAAGACATTTTTATGTTTTAAATTCATTTGAGAATTATAAGTATTTGAAGTAAAAAGACCTTTTCCATTTTTAGATCTAGTTTCAACAAGAAGTTGAATAATTCATTTTAATATTGTTGAATTTTTTGAATTAATTATTTCAAAAAGTTCAACATTTATTTTTTTACTTAGAGAATACTTCAAAGCAGTATATTTATAAGCATAATTTTGTTCAAAATTAAAAATTTTAAAATTTTTATTTGCTTCTAAAGCACCTTTTAAATAGTTTTTAACATCAATTCCTGCACACATTAGGGGAAATAAAGTTACATTACTAAAAGCTGCAAAACGAATAACAATTTCTTCAGGAATATTAAGAAATTTGTAGTTGTTTTCACTAGCTAAATCATGTAAAACACCTTTTTTTGAATCACTTGTTATAAAAATAAGTTTTTTGGCATTATTTGCGCCTATTTTACTTTCTAATAGTTTTCTAAATTCACGAAATGCTAAAGCAGGTTCAATAGGTGCTCCACTTTTTGAAATAACATTAATTGCAAATCTTTTATTTTCAACATATTTTAATTGTTCAATTAAACTTTCAGCGCTAATAGATTGACCAACAAAAAGGAGTTCAATATTTTTTTTATTTTTATCTTTTTTATAGATATTTTCGTAAATTGTTTTTGTTGGTAAAATAGCACTACCAGTTCCTATAACCACTAAAACTTTTATATCTTTATCAACCAAATCTTTAGCTAAACTTTCAAGATATTCAATTTTATTATTTTCTAACTCTTTTTCTGGCAAATCAATTCATGCAAGAAATTTTTTCTCGATAATTTGCCGATTTAAAACATTTTGATAAACTTTATTTATTTGTTCTTGATTTTTTTCTAATTCATCTATTAAAGAGGGATTTTGGTAAAAAATTCTTAATATTTTATTCATATGATTCCTTAAAATTGAATGGATTAGTTTTTAAAAGGTAAGTTTGGTAAATAAATTCTCAATAAATAAGAGCTACAAATTTTCCTAAAGTAACTTCGCTATTATCTGTTAATGTTATTTTTGATACTGGTAGTGATGCAATATTTGACAAAGTATTTATTAAACTTTTGTTTACCTGATAAGAATATTCACTTAATTTGTTATTTTTAATTTTAAAGTTCATATCCTTTAAATTAATTTCATCACTAATTAAAAAATCTGTTTTTTCATTAATAATTTGAAAAAAAGTAACATTATTGTGGTAATTTGTATCTATCAAATATTGACCATATGTATAAATGTCTTCTGGAAAAATTGCATAAGAAGTATAAATGTTATTGTTTAGATAAAGTTGATTTTTTAACTTTGAAATATTTAAAAGAGATTGTTCTAAATTTTTGCTTGCTCCAATTAAAAATTTAATTTTATTGTCTTTAACTAATTCTGCATTAATATAACCTAATTGAAAGGCAATATTAATAGTGATATCTTTACTTGTAAAATCTTGTGAGGCAATTGAATATCCTTCTAAAAGATCTGAAATATTAGCTCCTTTTGTCAATAATAAAATAAGATTAATTTTGCTAAAAAAGGCAAAATGATTATGTAGAATATTTGGAACAATCAAAACATTATTTTCTTCTATTTTTAAATTTATTAGTTGCTCTTCAACTTCTTCTTTTGCAACAATAAACATTTTTTCTAAAGCTCGATAATAGCCAATATTTTGTTGATAAATATTGCAACAGTACTTAAGAAAATTTAAAAAAGCAGAATTAAATGGTGTTAGAGAAGCGAATAGAAAAGCAGTTGTCTCTTTTGCTAATAAATGTTTAATTTCTTCTAATTGTTCAAATCAAAAGTTGATAGAACCATCATTATTAAAAAAATGACAATTAATTTTTGAATTTTTTAACAAATCATTTTCAAATAAAAAATTTTCACCCATTTTAAAATTATCAATGCTTTGTGAATTAGAAAAAACAATCAAATCTTCAATTTGATAATCTAAAAACTTTTGTACAAATTCTTCAATTTCAATTACATTGCTTTGATTAAAATTTAATGCTAATTCATGAAATCCAAAGTTTTCATAACCAATAGCTGTTTTATTTTTTATTGCATTAATAATATTAATGGCACGGTTTTTTAAATTTTCATTATTAAAATCAGGATAATAGTTGTATGTTTTTAACTTTATAGTATTCATTTATTACCTTTTAAATCTTTTTTAAATTAACTTGAACAGAAGCAAGTAAATTATCAAAACCATGTTTTGTTGGTTGCAATTTTGCTTCAAAAGGTGAACGAGCATAAATTGCATGCAAAGCTTTAAAATTGCCTATTCCTGTTTTAGTTTCATTACTTCACTCTTCAATTAAGAAATTAATTTTTTCACCTACTTTAAATTCTTGAACAATATTTTTTTTCTTTCAATCTGTAATATTTTTATGCGGAATAGTAAAAATAAAATTTTTATTATTCACTACTATTAGTTTGTTGAAACTAACTTTTATTATTCTTCCAAAACAAATATTATTTTTTTTATACATAATTAAATATTATATATTAATGAAGCTTTAACTTTTGTAGTATATTATAATTAAAGTTTTTTTGTGACGAATTAAGCTATTTTTAAGGCAAAAAAGTAAAAAAATAAAAAAATGTGTATTTTTAATCAATTAAAATATATATTATTTTATAATTAAAACATAATAAACATATGATTATTACAATAAAATTAAGCTCAATTTTGTCTAACTTAGTATTAAATTAGCAAGATTAGACCAATTAGAGAAAGGCATTTATGAAAAGATTAAATTGTACTTATGAAGTAAAACAAGATGCTAAATACCCTTGATTACTTAAACATCCAAAAATTAAAACAGGATTAGCAAAATTCAAAACAAGACAAGAGGCACTTGAATGATACATGCTATTACAATTCGAAACAGCTATTTGATTCCAAAATGATAAAAGAATTTTTGCGGGTCAATTAACAACTGACTTAGAAGACGATGTATGAAACTACTATGTTAAAGTTGCTGGATTTGATGGTGGAGCCACATATGAAGGAATTTGTGAAGAATTGTCAATTAATCCTTCAACTTTTGAATTAGATTCAAAAAAACTTACAAAAAAACTTAAAGATTTAGATTTTGTTTTATTACATGACCCATACACATATTTCCCAGCTGAATTAGAAATTGCTAAAAAAGAACGTAAAGATTTAGTTGATCTTAAAGCAGTTGAAGAATTAAAAGCAAGATATGAAGAAAAAATTAATGTTTTAGAATCTGAACTTAAAGAAAAAGAAGAGTTAGAAAAAACAACTTTAATTAAACTTAACCCTGCTTACTACGAAAGATTAAGTGAATTAGAAACACAAAAACAATTAGATGCTGTTGCGCTATATCTTGCGAAACTTAAATACATTACAACTCACACTGAAGCAAAAAATGTTCCAGTTGAGGATTATGATAGAATCTATGACAACTTTGAAGCGTTAGAAAAAGAAGTTGCTGCCATTTCTGCTCAAAAAGATGAAAAAACAAAAAAATTATTTGATCACATTAGTGAAAAAACAAGAGAACAACAAGCAGCATTACTTAAAAAATTAACAGCTAAAGAAAATGTTAAAAATGTTCCTGAAAACTTTGCATACTACACAAATAAAAATGGTGAAAATTCTTCAGTAGCATATGAAACTTCATTTATTTTACTAGAATTAGCTCACATTGGATTTGTTGCTAAAAAATCATATCCATATCCAGTTGATTACTTAGTTGAACCAGAAAAATATTCAGTTGCAATTATCGAAGGTGATGAATTAGAAAATACAACTTCACAAAACGTAGCAAAAGAAGAAAAAGTCGAAGAAGTTAAAAAAGAAGAAAAACACCCAGCTTCATGCCAAGGAACATGCTGTGTTAAACAAGATCTTACTCCAATTAAAGAAGAATTAGTTGTTTACACAGATCCTCTTCCTGTTGAAGCAAAAGATCCTGTTGATTCAACCAAAATTAAAGAAGAATTACCAGAAACACCAAAATATGTTGAAGAAGCAACACACACTAACTTATGTCAAAATTGTGGTTGTCACAAAGTTGTTCAAGCTCCAACAACAACAGTTGAAACTACACAACACGTAGTTAATGTTGTACATAGAAATGTCAACCCAATGCCAGAGTTCTGAACTCACACACAAGTTGATCTTGACAAACTTTACATCAAAGAAGAACATGCAGTTGTTGCAGAAGAACAAGTTTACAAAAGAGATATTTGAATTCCTCTTGCTTTAATTGTTTTATTGTTGGTACTATTAGGAATTTTAGTAATTGTTGCATTAGCAATTTTAGACTATGTTGGAGTATTAACTCTTTTATAATTAACTAATAAATAAAAAAGGCATATGGGCCTTTTTTATACTTTTATTAGTCAAAAATATTAAGGATTAAAAAATGAAAAATATTGATAAAAATGTTACAAAAATTGTTAATCATTTAAAGGCCAGTGGTTTTGTATTTCAAGGAAGTGAAATCTATGGTGGTTTAGCCAACACTTGAGATTATGGACCATTAGGTTCTCTTTTAAAAGACAACATTGAAAATCAATGAAAAAAAGAATTTATTTACAAAGAAAAAAACAATTTTCTTTTAGATTCAAAAATCTTGATGAATCCACAAGTTTGAGTAACTTCTGGGCATGTTTCAAATTTTAATGATCCTTTGATTGAAAACAAAACTAATGGCAAAAGATATAGAGCTGATAAATTAATTCAGGAAATAAATCCTGATTTAGTTCCTGAAACTTTAACTTTTGAAGAAATGAAAAATTACCTTAGTCAACATTTAAAAGAATATGATGGTGCTAAAACAGAATGAAGTGAAATTAAAAAATTTAATCTAATGTTTGAAACTAAACAAGGTGTAACAGAAGATACAAAAAGTACAATTTATTTAAGACCAGAAACTACACAAGGTATTATGGTTAACTTCAAAAATGTGCAAAGAAGCATGCGTGCTAAAATGCCAATGGGTATAGGGCAAGTTGGAAAAAGTTTTAGAAATGAAGTAACTCCCGGTAATTTTATTTTTAGAACTAGAGAATTTGAACAAATGGAATTAGAAGTTTTTTGTAATCCACATGAAGCGGATGCAATTCATCAATATTACATTGATAAGTCTATGAACTTTGTCAAAACATTAGGTTTAAAAGAAGAAAATATTAAACTAAGAGCCCATGAAAAAGAAGAACTTTCTCATTATTCATCAGCTACAAGCGATATTGAATATTTATTTCCTTTTGGATGAGGAGAACTTTTAGGCATTGCAAATAGGACTAATTTTGACCTAAAATCACATATGGAAGCAACTAGTGAAGCACTAGATTATTTAGATCCATATACAAACGAAAAATATATTCCATATGTTATTGAACCTTCAATGGGACTTGACAGATTAATGTTTGCAATTATTATTGATGCCTATGAAGAAGAACAATTAGATAACAATGATGAGAGAATTGTTCTTAAATTAAACAAAAATTTAGCTCCGTATAAAGTTGCTATTTTACCTTTAGTTAAAAAATTAAATGAAAAAGCAATGAATGTTTTTAACTTATTAATTGAAAATAATATTTCTGCAACTTATGATGAAACAGGTTCAATAGGTAAAAGATATAGAAGACAAGATTCAATTGGAACTCCATATTGTGTAACAATTGATTATGATACTTTAGAAGATGAATCAATTACAATTCGTGATCGTGATTCTATGGAACAAAAAAGAATTAAGATCAATGATTTATTAAACTACTTATAATTCTATAAATAAGATATATAGGGGAAAAATGGCAAATTCTGAAAACATTAATGTCTTTGAAACAGTAATTGCTGCTAATGATATTGTTGATGTTATTAGCCAATTTTTAACTCTTTCCAAAAAAGGAAGAAGTTATGTTTCTCTTTGCCCTTTCCACTCAGACACTAATCCTTCAATGACAATTTCTCCTGACAAACAAATTTTTAAATGTTTTGTTTGTTCAGTTGGAGGCAATGCTTTAACATTTGTTAGTAAATACAAAAAGATCTCAAATATTGAAGCTTTAGAATACTTAGCTCAAAGAGCAAATATTGATTTAAAAGATCTTAATTTTCATTTTGAAAAAAAAGAAATTTATTCTGAAAAAGATAAAAATCTAATTGAATTTTTAGAACGTGTAAATTCCTTTTACAAAGTAGAATTCAAGAAGACACAAAATTTTCAAGTTAAAGAATTTTTTGCCAAAAGAGACTTATCTATAGAGATTTTAGACAATTTTGACATAGGATATTCCAATGAAGAAATGTTTAGAATCATGTTTGAAAATGATTTTATTAACAATAAAGAATTATTACTAAAAACTGCTCTAATAAATGCACATGATGAAAAATATGCATTTAAAGATCGTATAACTTTTGGAATTCGCGATGAATATGGCTCATTAGTTGGTTTTAGTGCTCGAACTTTAGAAAAAGATTTAAAACCTAAATACGTTAATAGTGCTGAAAGTAACATTTTCAAAAAATCACATATTTTATATAACTATTTTCAAGCAAATCAAGATAATAGTAACACTTTAATTATTTGTGAAGGATTTTTTGATGTTATAGCTCTATATAAGGCAGGAATTAAAAACGCTGTGGCTTTGATGGGAACAGCTCTAACTAAAAATCATCAAAGATTATTAAAAGATAAAAAAGTTATTCTCTTTTTAGACGGCGATGATGCAGGAAAAAGAGCAACTTTAAAATCAGCCAAATTTTTATTAGATTCAAAAATTGAAACTTTTGTTGTTCAAAATCCAACTGTTTTGGATCCTGATGAGATTTTAAAGAGTAATTCAGCAAATTTTTTAAAAAATTTAATAGATCAAGCTATTGCCGCATATGACTATATTTATGAAGAATTAGTAAAAGAATATCATTTAGTAAAAAAATCAAGTGATAATGCATTGAATAATTTAACTAATTTTACTGATGTTTTTGGAACTTATTTTACTAATGCAGACGAACGAACTATCAATTTGTATGCTAAAAAAATTGAAAATGATTTCTTTTTTGAATTCAAAGTAAAAAGCAAAGCAAAAGATTTGCAACATTCAAATGAATTTTCTTTAAATGAGTTTGATCAAAACGAATTTGGTTTTTGAAATCAAGAAAATGAATTAGAGAATAACAATTCAAATTTTCTAGATCCAAATTTTTACTTAAATTACGAAACACACATTGATTTAAAACATAAAGTAAAGAAAAATGATTGAATTAATAAACTTTTCTTTCTACTTTTAGAATTTCCTGATTTAAGGGATTTATTCATTGATACATACGATTTTGATACAGATGCATTTTGTTTTGAAGGTTTTGAAGATAAAAACCTAAAAGAAGAACTTCTAGAATTATTAACAATAAAAAGAAAATTTTTAACAACTAAAAAAGTTAAAGAATTAAAAACTACTTATTTTCAAGAAGAAGCTTATGCAGAAATTTTAGATGAACTTCGAAACATTAGTCCAGAACAACATAAATTAGTTTTCAATGATGCTTATTCAAGAGCAGTGAGAGAGAGCGATGAAGCTTTTTTAAATAATTATAAAAATATGGTAAAAGAAAAAATTTTTGACAATTTCACCATTCAAGCTCAAAGAGAGTTAAACAAAAAACTTAGAAAAATTCATGGAAGGCGGAATGAAAATGGCCAAAAGTACTAAAAAAATAGATTCGAATTTAGAAACAGTTATTAGCATGATTGAAAACCATGCTAAAAATAATAATAAAACCAGTGTTACTCAAGAAGAAGTTTATGAATATCTAGACAAAGTTCAAATTGAAATTTTAGATGAACAAATGGATGATGTTTTTGAAACTTTAATGCAAAGAGGCATTTTAAACGAAGATAGCGACGAAGGCGATTTGGATGATGTCTTTTATGAAGATTTTGAAGCTGAGGGTATTTCTTTAGATAAAAACATTGATACTGAAGAAATTGAATTAGATGAAGATTATGAAGATGATGATGAAAAATCATCAAAAAACAAAGATAAAAAAAGAAAAGATGATGAAGACTATGATTCAGGTTATGATTCTGAAGTAGCTAGTTATCTTGGTGATGTGGAATTTGACTCTGATTATGATGATGAAGATTATTCTTACGACGATGATGACGATTATTCTGACGAAAGCAGTTATGCTGAAGAGGAAGAAGAAATTGAGGAAGAAGACTTAAAAGCTAAAAAAAGCAAGAAAAAAACAACAGAAATCTATGAGTTAGAAGAATTTGATGATGACAATATTACTTTAGTTGACGAGGGTTCAAGGAAAAGTGCCAAAGAATTAAGAAACAAATTAACTGAAACACAAGATATTGTTAAGTGATATATGCGTTGAATTGGAAAGTATGGAAAATTACTTACCAAAGAAGAAGAAGAAAAACTGGCTAAAGAAATGGACAAGGGTGGTTTTAGAGGCAAAAGAGCTCGTGATAAATTAATCAAAAGAAATCTTAGATTAGTTATTAATAATGCTAAAAAATATAAAAATAGAGGTTTAAGTTTCATTGATTTAATTTCCGAAGGAAATAGTGGAATTGTTAAAGCGGTTCAAAAATATAATGTTGAGACCGGATTTAAATTTTCAACTTATGCAACTTGATGAATTCGCCAAGCGATTACTCGTGCTGTTGCCGATCAAGCTAGAACTATTCGTGTGCCAGTTCACATGGTTGAAACTATCAATAAAATTTCAAAAATTGAGAGAGAATTGCAACAAGAATTAGGACGTGAACCACTTGATAGTGAAATTGCAGAAAGATACGGAAACAACTATACTGCTGAAAAAGTAAGATACATTAGAAAAATCAATATAGATCCAATTTCATTAGATAAACAAATTGGTAAAGAAAACGATTCATCATTTAGTGACTTTGTTAAAGATGAAACTGTTATTAATCCAACTGATTTTGCTGCTGGTGAAGAATTGGTAGAAAATCTAAATCGGATTTTAAAGGATTCGCTAGATGAAGATGAATATGTTCTTATTTGTAAACGTTATGGAGTTGGGGAAAACCCTGAAGATAATAACAACAAGTATAGATTGCACACTTTAGATGAATTAGCTCAAGAACGTGGAGTTTCAAAAGAAAGAATTCGTCAAATTGAAAACAAAATTTTGAAAAAAATCAAAAACAATCCTAAAAGTTCTCGTTTATTGAAAGACTTTTTAAAATAATGCAGTTGAGAAAAATTGTTAACTATTTGCACACTCTTTATCCTTTAGAAAAAAAAGAAATTTGAGATCCTTCAGGTTTTTCAGTCAAATTTAATTTAAGCGAAAAATTTAAAGGTGCAATTGTAGCTCTAGATCTTACCGATGATGTGTTGACAAAAGCTTTAGAATTAGATGCTAATTTGATTATCACTCACCATCCATTCAAATTTCAAAAAACTTGAGATGATGAATTTAATGTTGCGCCCTATAAAAAAGAAATATTAGAAATATTAAAGGCTAAAAGAATTAATGTTTTAGCTTTGCATACAAACTTTGATAATTCAAGTTTTGGAACTTCCAAGAGAATTGTTGAAGAATTAGGTTTAATAGACTATTTATTTGAAGATGAAAATCCTTATGGAGCCGTAATTAAGGGTCATAACTTAAATTTTTATGATTTAGTTAAACTAATAAAAAGCAAATTAAACTTAAATGCTTTAAGAACTAATATAAAAAATCAAAATTTTGAATTAGATAAGGTAGCTTTTCTCTCAGGTTCTGGAGCAAATGTTGAAGTAAATAACTATACTCTTAACAATTTTAGTTTAATTGTTACAAGTGATATTAAGTGAAGTGATTGAGTTAATTATCAACAAATTAAAGCACCGCTTTTGGAAATTCCTCATCTTGATGAACAGGTATTTACTAGAGTAATTAAAAATGATTTATTAACCTTTAAAACAAAGGAAAAAGTCAGTGTTAAAGAAGTATTATTAGAGGAAATTTATTTTAATCTTTAGAAAGAAACAAAAAAGTTTCTTTTTATTTTTTTACTTTTCTATATATATTCAAATTTAAATATATAATAAGCATATGAATTTAACTCGTATTTTTCAAATGCAAAAAGAATTGGATGAAAAAATTTCTGCTAGAGATGATTTGAACACAATTAAAGGTCAAAAACTACACCAACAAATGATGTTAGCAGTTTTAATTGAAATTGCAGAATTTGCTAACGAAGTTCAATCCTTTAAATACTGAAAAGCTAATAAGAAAGTTGACAATGATAAAGTTTTGGAAGAATTTGCTGATGTTTTACATTTTTTAGGTTCACTAGGTTATACTCATAATTTAAATCCTGAAATTGAACCTCTAGTTGTAAAAAACAAAGATATCAATGAACAATTTACAATTCTCTTTAATGCCGTAACAAAAGCAATGTATCACACTAACAAACACGTTATTGCAGAAATTTTATCTCTAGCTTTAGGTGCTATGAAACTTCTTAAATTTAGTGAAGAAGAGATTTTGGAATGATATGAGAAAAAAAATCGTATAAATCATGAGAGAGTAAATAATAGATATTAGACGAAAGAAGGTGAATTATGGCTAAAAAAGTTAAAAAAAATAATGAAACTTTTAATGCAAAAAGTAGCTTAATTAAATATTCACAAATGTCTAATAATGCCCTATTTGAAACTTTTAATTCTTCATTAAAAGGAATTGCAAGTGAAGAGCAAATTCTTCACAATCGTCAAACATATGGAGAAAATAAACTAGCTAAAAAAGGAAAAGCCACACTTTTTAAAAGACTTTTCCACTCTTTTATTAATCCATTTTCTATCATTTTAATCATTTTAGCCATTGTTTCAATGATTACTGATGTCATCTTGCCTTTGGCAACTAAAAGTGGCAAACCTGACCCAATTACCATGTCAATTATTTTGATTATGGTTATTATTAGTGGTGTTTTAAATTTTGTAAATGAAAGTCGAAGTAGCGCAAGTGCGGAAAAACTAGTAAAAATGGTCCAAACTACAACTAGAGTAGAAAGAGACGGAATTTTTTATGAAATTCCACTTGAAGAAGTAGTAGCAGGTGATATTGTAATTCTAGCCGCAGGTGATATTATTCCTGCTGATATTAAAATTCTTAGTGCAAAAGATCTCTTCGTTTCACAATCATCTTTAACTGGTGAAAGTGATGCGATTGAAAAATTTGCAACTAATTTTGCGGATTCATCAGCAAACGTAACAGATTATACAAATTTAGCTTTTATGGGTTCTAATGTTGTTTCAGGTTCTGCAAAAGCAATAGTATTAAATGCCGGTAATCACACATATTTAGGTCAAATTGCGCAAAAAATTAACGAAAAACCAACAAAAACAGATTTTGAAAAAGGAATTAAATCAGTTTCATGACTCTTAATTCGTGTCATGCTTATTGTTGTACCTTTAGTTTTTATAATTACAGGATTTAGAGGCGAATTCAAAGTAGGAAAAACTTGATTAGATGCTTTTTTATTTGCTATTTCTGTGGCAGTTGGTTTAACACCAGAAATGCTACCTATGATTGTGACAAGTACTTTGGCTAAAGGTGCTTTATCAATGTCTAAAAAACAAACAATTGTTAAAAGTTTAGGTTCAATTCAAAATTTTGGAGCAATGGACATATTTTGCACTGACAAAACAGGAACTTTAACAATGGATCAAGTTGTTTTGGAAAGACACTTGGATGTTGCTGGTCAAGAAAATAACAAAGTTTTAAAATATGGTTTTTTGAATAGTTTTTACCAAACAGGTTTAAAAAATTTGTTAGATATCTCAATTATTGAAAGAACTGAAGAACTTTCTGATGTAGATTTAACTTTGAGATCTTTAGAAGATCAATATCGTAAAATTGATGAAATACCTTTTGATTTTCAAAGAAAAAGAATGTCCGTAGTTGTTAGAAATAAAGAAACTAAAGATAGTGAATTAATTACTAAGGGTGCTGTTGAAGAAATTTTAAACATTTGTACACATATTGAATACAATGGTGAAGTTTCACAATTAAATGAAAAACAAGTTCAAAAAGTTTTAAAACATGTTGATAAATTAAATGATCAAGGCATGAGAGTTATTGCGGTTGCTAAAAAAAGTGCGAATTATAAAAATGATAAATTTGAACTTAGTGATGAAAGCGACATGATACTAATTGGTTATCTAGCCTTTCTTGATCCACCGAAAGAATCAACGGCTTCAGCTATTGAAAATTTACATAATTTAGGTGTCAATGTCAAAATTTTAACTGGTGACAATGCGCGTGTAACTAAAGCAATTTGTGCTAAAGTAGGAATTCCAGCGGATAAAATTATGCTTGGAAAAGATTTAATGGCTTTAAGTGATGAAGAATTAGCTGAAGTAGCAAACGATTATGATATTTATGCTAAATTAAGTCCTGATCAAAAAGCCAGAATTATTAATGCATTAAGAAGCAAAGGACATGTTGTCGGTTATATGGGTGACGGAATTAATGATGCACCAGCAATGAAAGTGGCTGATGTATCAATTTCTGTTGATACCGCAGTAGACATTGCCAAAGAAACTGCAAACATCATCTTGCTTGAAAAAGACTTAAATGTTCTAGCAACAGGAATTGTGGAAGGACGTAAAACTTACACAAACATGAATAAGTACATTAAGATGACAGTAAGTAGTAATTTTGGAAACATTATTAGTATTCTTTTTGCATCTCTACTTCTTGGTTTTGTGCCAATGTTAGCTGTTCAAATTTTGTTCTTAAATTTAATTTCAGATATTTCCTCAGGCGCTATTCCTTGAGATCGAGTAGATAAAAACTTTATTACCAAACCACGAAAATGAAATTCAAAAAGTGTTTTACGTTTTATGCTTTGATTTGGTCCTGTTTCTTCATTAATTGATATAGCAGCTTTTTTAATTTTAAAATTCTGACTGCTTCCAAGTCTTTATCCAAACGCAAGTAGTGGAGAATTTCAAACTTTATTTCAAACTGGTTGATTTATTCTCTCAATGTGAACACAGGCATTGGTAATTCATTTTATTCGAACCGAAAAAATTCCTTTCATTCAGTCAAAACCAACACCGATTCTATTAACTTTTACTATTTGTGCAATTACATTAGTTACGGCTGCACCTTATATTCCAGGTTTAAATGGTGCACTTAAATTAGAAGCATTAAACCCACTTTACTACGTTATGCTCTTTAGTTTACTTACCCTTTATATTACTTTGGTTTTGATTGTGAAAAAAATCTTTATTAAACGTTATAAAGAATTGCTTTAAAAAACAAAAATCAGAATTAGCTTTAAAACTTTTTCTGATTTTTTTATTTTTAATTAATTTTGAGTAAAGTGTTTAATCTTGAACATTAAAATGTGTTAAATTATATGCAAGTCACTTAATTTTAATTTCTTGTTTCTTATTATTATTTATTTATGTAACAAATGACTATCTATTATGGACAACTAATAAATTATTTTTATTTTTTTGTTTATGTTTTTAATTTATTTGCTAAGATTAAACGGCTAACATTTTGCTAAGTTAAGATAAATTTGAATGTTTTAGCAAACATTTGAAATTAATTTAAAAAAATTTAAAAAAATACTTGACTTTTTAAAAAGTTAGTTATAATAGTAAAGCAAACTTTAACAAGCATTGCAAAAATGTTCTTTGAAAACTAGACATATAAACATGACAGTCAATTTTTTCGAGAGTTTGATCCTGGCTCAGGATGAACGCTGGCTGTGTGCCTAATACATGCATGTCGAGCGAAGTTCTTCGGAACTTAGCGGCGAATGGGTGAGTAACACGTACTCAACGTACCCTTTAGATTGGGATAGCGGTTGGAAACAGCCGATAATACCAAATATGCACATTTTTCGCATGAAAAGTGTGTGAAAGGAGCAATTGTTCCGCTAAAGGAGCGGGGTGCGCAACATTAGCTAGTTGGTGAGGTAACGGCCCACCAAGGCGATGATGTTTAGCGGGGTTGAGAGACTGAACCGCCACACTGGGACTGAGATACGGCCCAGACTCCTACGGGAGGCAGCAGTAGGGAATATTCCACAATGGACGAAAGTCTGATGGAGCGACACAGCGTGCAGGATGAAGGCCCCATGGGTTGTAAACTGCTGTGGTAAGGGAAGAAAAAGCAGAAGAGTGGAACGCTTTTGCCTTGACGGTACCTTATTAGAAAGCGACGGCTAACTATGTGCCAGCAGCCGCGGTAATACATAGGTCGCAAGCGTTATCCGGAATTATTGGGCGTAAAGCGTCTGTAGGTTGTTTGTTAAGTCTGACGTCAAATTTTGGGGCTCAACCCCAAACCGCGTTGGATACTGGCATACTAGAGTTATGTAGAGGTTAGCGGAATTCCTTGTGAAGCGGTGGAATGCGTAGATATAAGGAAGAACACCAATATGGCGAAGGCAGCTAACTGGACATATACTGACACTGAGAGACGAAAGCGTGGGGAGCAAACAGGATTAGATACCCTGGTAGTCCACGCCCTAAACGATGATCATTAGCTGATGGAAAATTCATCGGCGCAGCTAACGCATTAAATGATCCGCCTGAGTAGTACGTTCGCAAGAATAAAACTTAAAGGAATTGACGGGGATCCGCACAAGCGGTGGAGCATGTGGTTTAATTTGAAGATACGCGTAGAACCTTACCCACTCTTGACATCTTCTGCAAAGCTATAGAGATATAGTGGAGGTTAACAGAATGACAGATGGTGCATGGTTGTCGTCAGCTCGTGTCGTGAGATGTACGGTTAAGTCCTGCAACGAGCGCAACCCTTGTCCTTAGTTACTAACATTAAGTTGAGCACTCTAAGGAGACTGCCCGAGTAATTGGGAGGAAGGTGGGGACGACGTCAAATCATCATGCCTCTTACGAGTGGGGCAACACACGTGCTACAATGGTCGGTACAAAGAGAAGCAAACTGGTGACAGGGAGCAAACCTCAAAAAACCGATCTCAGTTCGGATTGTAGTCTGCAACTCGACTACATGAAGTCGGAATCGCTAGTAATCGTAGATCAGCTACGCTACGGTGAATACGTTCTCGGGTCTTGTACACACCGCCCGTCAAACCATGGGAGCTGGTAATGCCCGAAGTCGGTTTATAAACAAACTGCCTAAGGCAGGACTGGTGACTGGGGTTAAGTCGTAACAAGGTATCCCTACGAGAACGTGGGGATGGATCACCTCCTTTCTACGGAGTACATTAAGAATTCAATTATTGGAATATGAATTCACTTTAACCTTAAATTTAATAATTTTCGACCTAACATCATTTTATATATATCAACAGTTCATGGCTTTTTTAGGTCATAAGCATTATGTCTAGTTTTGAGAGAACATTCTCTCAATTGTTCTTTGAAAACTGAATAGTAAATTATTTTAAAATATTTACAACGACATCTAAACAAATATAAATTTTAAATTTAGTCAATTTGTTTTGATTCATCGAGTAATCATAAAAGATTATGATTCATTGAAATGTCTTAAAATACACATCATAAAATAACCAATTAGGAACATACTTTTAAATAAGGAAGAGTTTGTGGTGGATGCCTTGGGTCTGAAAGTCGATGAAGGACGTGATTACCTGCGATAAGCCTCGTGGAGCCGGATATATGCTATGAAGCGGGGATTTCCGAATGGGGAAACCTAACTAGAGTAATGTCTAGTTGCCATTTTCTGAATACATAGGAAAATGAGTGAGACACCTTGTGAACTGAAACATCTTAGTAGCAAGAGGAAAAGAAAATAAATAATGATTTCTTTAGTAGCGGCGAGCGAACGAGAATGAGCCCAAACCATTTTTATGGGGTTGTAGGACGATCTACATAGAGTTACAAAACTTAATGATAGCAGAAGCTTTTGGGAAGAAGCGACAGAGAGGGTGATATCCCCGTATGCGAAATTGTTAAGTCTCTTGGTCGTATCCTGAGTAGGGCGGGGCACGTGAAACCCTGTCTGAATCTACCGGGACCACCCGGTAAGGCTAAATACTAATCAGACACCGATAGTGAACTAGTACCGTGAGGGAAAGGTGAAAAGAACCCCGAAAGGGGAGTGAAATAGATTCTGAAACCACTTACTTACAATTAGTCAGAGCCCGTTTATGGGTGATGGCGTACATCTTGCAGTATGGACCGGCGAGTTACTTTAACATGCGAGGTTAAGCGGAAAAAGCGGAGCCGTAGAGAAATCGAGTCTTAATAGGGCGCATTAGTATGTTGAAGTACACCCGAAACCAGGTGATCTATTCATGAGCAGGCTGAAACTTGGCTAACCCCAAGTGGAGGGCCGAACCGTAGTACGCTGAAAAGTGCCCGGATGACTTGTGAATAGCGGAGAAATTCCAATCGAACTTGGAGATAGCTGGTTCTCCTCGAAATAGCTTTAGGGCTAGCGTGTGATGTTAAGTTTTGGTGGTAGAGCACTGAATATGGAATGGCGGCGCCTAGCTGTACTGACTATAATCAAACTCCGAATACCATTATGTATTGTCATGCAGTCGGAACCGGGGTGCTAACGTCCCGGCTCGCGAGGGTAACAACCCAGATCGTCGGCTAAGGTCCCAAAATCGTGTTAAGTGAGAAAGGTTGTGAGATTTCATAAACAACTAGGAAGTTGGCTTAGAAGCAGCCACCTTTTAAAGAGTGCGTAATAGCTCACTAGTCAAGAGGTCTTGCGCCAATAATTTAACGGGACTAAAACACGATACCGAAGCCACGGGTACATTTGTACGTTAGAGGAGCGTTCTTAGGGCAATGAAGTCAGACCGTGAGGACTGGTGGAGCGCTAAGAAGTGAGAATGCCGGTATGAGTAACGATTCGTAGTGAGAATCTACGACGCCTATTGGGGAAGGTTTCCTGGGCAAGGTTCGTCCACCCAGGGTTAGTCAGGACCTAAGGCGAGGCCGACAGGCGTAGTCGATGGACAACAGGTTAATATTCCTGTACTTTCTTTAAATGTGATGGAGTGACGGAGAAGGATAGCCTTACCACTTATTGGATTGTGGGGTAAGTTTTAACTGGGAGTTGTTGGCAAATCCGCAACTCATAACCGGGAGAAATGACGCATAGCACGTCAAGTGCGAATTAGGTGATTTCATACTTCCTAGAAAAGCTTCTAAACTTAAATTTAAGGAAACCTGTACCGAGAACGGACACACGTCCCCAAGATGAGTATTCTAAGGCGAGCGAGAAAACTAGTGTTAAGGAACTCTGCAAAATGACCCCGTAAGTTCGCGAGAAGGGGCGCCTATGGTAACACATAGGCCACAGTAAATTATGAGGGGCAACTGTTTATCAAAAACACAGCTCTCTGCTAAACCGCAAGGTGATGTATAGGGGGTGAAGCCTGCCCAGTGCCCGAAGGTTAAGTGGATGCGTTAGCTTTATGCGAAGCGTTGAAATGAAGCCCGGGTGAACGGCGGCCGTAACTATAACGGTCCTAAGGTAGCGAAATTCCTTGTCGGCTAAATACTGACCTGCACGAAAGGCGCAATGATCTCTCAACTGTCTCAACACTAGACTCGGTGAAATTATGGTCCCAGTGAAAACGCTGGGTACCCGCATCAAGACGAAAAGACCCCATGGAGCTTTACTATAACTTCGTATTGAAATTTGGTCTAACATGTGTAGGATAGGTGGGAGATGTTGATCTTAGGACGCCAGTTCTAAGGGAGTCAACCTTGAAATACCACCCTTGTTATATTGAGTTTCTAACTTGCCATCATTATCAGGTGGGAGGACAGTGCGTGGTGGGTAGTTTGACTGGGGCGGTCGCCTCCTAAAGAGTAACGGAGGCGTTCAAAGGTACACTCAATACGGTCAGAAACCGTATGCAGAGCGCAAAGGTAGAAGTGTGCTTGACTGTGAGACTTACAAGTCGAGCAGGTGCGAAAGCAGGACTTAGTGATCCGGCTGTACATTGTGGAATGGCAGTCGCTCAACGGATAAAAGTTACCCTGGGGATAACAGGCTTATCTTGCCCAAGAGATCACATCGACGGCAAGGTTTGGCACCTCGATGTCGGCTCATCGCATCCTGGAGCTGGAGTCGGTTCCAAGGGTTGGGCTGTTCGCCCATTAAAGCGGTACGCGAGCTGGGTTCAAAACGTCGTGAGACAGTTTGGTCCCTATCTGATGTGGGCGTTGGAATATTGATGAGAGCCGCTCTTAGTACGAGAGGACCGGAGTGGACGTACCACTGGTGTTCCAGTTGTTCCGCCAGGAGCATAGCTGGGTAGCTAAGTACGGAAAGGATAACCGCTGAAAGCATCTAAGTGGGAAGCCTCCTCAGAGATAAGTATTCCCTTGAGATTCCTTATAGACTATGAGGTTGATAGGATGGGGGTGTAAGCGTAGTAATACGTTGAGCTGACCATTACTAATAAATCGATCGGTTTAAAAGTTGTTATGTGTATTAAGACATTTCAATGAACCATAAAATTACTATTCAGTTTTCAAAGAATATGCACCTGAGGGTGTTTTTTTATTACTTTTTTTCAAAAAAATGAAATTTATTTTTTTAAATTATTGCATTTTTTAGCAATTAATGCTTTTTAGTAACTTTTTTCAGATTAAAAAGCAGTTTTTATCAGCTTAAAAAAAGTCGGCTTTCTTTTTTTATTTTTTAAAAAAGAATAAAATCAAAATGTAAAAATAAAATTTATTTTTTTACAGAAAAGAGAAAAAATGAAAAAAAGATTTTTTTTCATAGCATCAAGCTCTATATTATTGCCTATTGCTTTTTCTATAAGTGCATCAGCGAAAATAAATCAAGAATTTTCAAATGAAATTCGAGAATTTATTAAACATGAAATAGAAAAAGAAGAAAACCTAAATTTAGATAATATTATTCTTAAAAAACTTAAAACAGTTAGTGACAAAGAACTGATTTTAGTCCAAAAAGAAAATAACAAAGGTTTATATATTTTTGATCCAATATCAAAAGTGTTTCTTGAAAAAACTCCGTTAGTTGAAGTTGACACAAATTTTGACGAACTATATTATTTTGGTCCATTTCAATATTACAAAAAAATAAATAATGAATTTATTCATTTAATTACCTATCAAAAAATAAAAAATATTAATAATTTTCAATATTTAAAAAAGGAATTTGATAATTTATTAAATGAAATAAGAGAACATTCTTTAATAGAAAATAATGTTAATCGAGAAAATATTGGTTTAAGATATTATAATGACAATGGATCAGGAAGAAGATTAAAAAATACATATAAATTTGGCTCATCAAAAATAAAAAATGAAACTTTAATAAATGGCTTTGAAATTCTTCAAAAAGCAAAATTTCCAAGAAATATTTATGGTACTTGTACTTACACAGTCACAACCTTAATGTTATATTGATGGCATGTAAAAACATGAGGAAAATTTAATTTAATTGATAAAAAGTTTTTAAATGAAAAAAATGAATTAATAACTACTAGTTATACTTTACAAGATGAATTGCTAAAAATTGGTAAATCTCTTGGTTATGGAAATGGTTTATGACCTCATCAATTGACTAAAATATTTTATAAATATTTAAAAGATAGAAATTTATTTTATAAATCATATGCAAAATGAGAACCTGAAACAAAATGATTAGATTTTTATATTGATTATGGAATGCCTGTTTTAGCATCAGGTTCATTTTTCCTTAATCCAATTAAAGAAGGTGAAACAGAGGATAAAGATCAAGGAGAAAAAGGTTTGCATTCTGTATTAATTTATGGATATAATAATAAACATTTAATTGCTCATTACGGTTGATTAAATCATGAAAAAACATATATATTACCGGAATTATTAATGGAAACATGCATTTTGAAATAAAAAATATTAAACATCGTTAAAATGAAAAAAACAAAAATTATTAAAAACATCATATATGCATTGTTAAATATTCTTTTAGTAATATCATTTGTTTTTATACTATTGCCTGATCAATTTGTTGATTATCATTCTGCACCAGGAGAACCTTTTATTACTCCCTCTTATTATTCATTTATTTTTTATACTATTGATAGAACAGTTAAAACATATATCAATGTCACAATTATTTTAGTTTTCTTTTATACTTTTATATCTTGAATTATTTTTTATGTTGTTTTAAGAATTATTAATAAAAAAAATAATCCTATCTTGAAATTAGTAGAAAATATTATTAGTATTGCTTTCATTATTGCATTAATTGTAATAATGAAACATGAAAGTAATGACGATAACATCATCACTGAATTAGGATATAACACTTATGAAATCATAAGCTGGACAATTGGATTATTTATGTTAAAAAACATCTGTGAAATAGTTGGTTACGTTTTATCTAGAACAAAATGAAATTACAAATTATTTATTAAACAAACGTTTAAAAATTATAAAGAAGAGGTTAAAACAAATTAAAAAGCAAATGAATATTTCTCTAGAAAAGAGTAAAAATGAAAAAAATTAAATTATCAATTTCTATATTTTTAAATCTAATCTTGATTATTTCTTTTGTATTAATTTTATTGCCTAATCAATTCGTCGCTTTTAATACTAAACCAGGAGAAACCTCCTACATAGCACCTACTTATTACGCTTTTACATCACACTTTATTAATTCAGATCATAATACTTGAATAAATACATCTCTAACATTATCATTTTTATACATTTTTTTAATTTGAATAATTTCACACTTTGTTCTTGAATTAACTAATTTGTATTTTAGAAAATTAAAATCTGAAAATTTATTGAAAATTAATAAATATTTTCAATATTCAAGTAGAATAATTTTCTCTATTGTTTTAATTATTCTAGGAATCTTTGGATTAAATTGAAACCACTGAACTAATATAGGGAAAATAACCTATATATTTATGATATTTACTTCTTTTATCTTCATAATTAATAATATTTATGAATTAACATATCTCACTTATTTAAAGGCAAAAGCAATTAATTTCAAACAAGTAATAAATTAGAAAACAAGGTACAAATTATTTGTACTTTTTTTATTTTTAAAATAATGAAAATGAAAAATTTCGTTTTTAATCTTAAAAGAAAAAAGAATTATATTGATTATTTATATTTGTAAATTAAAAAATAAAAATAAATATTAATATTTAAATCCTTAAAACCTTATAAATAAGTTGTAAAAGCAAATTTAATATAAATTTACTGACATAAAATTTTAATCGTAAATTAATAGAATATGTTTAATTCAGCATCAGAAAAATTAAAATATGTTAATAAACTTTAACAAAATTTATAGCACAATAATAATGAAAATACCAGAAAATATATTATTTTTAATTACTTAAGTAAGTAATTAACTTAATGTAAAATAAAACTATGAATAGAGAACAGAATGTTTTTAACAAAATAAAAAATATTTTTTCTTTTAGGTGAAGAGAACTAAATAAAAATAAAGAAATTTTTCAAAATGTTTGTCAAAATTCTAAATTTAAAGCAGAATTAATTTATTCGAATAGTATTTCATCCGATTGACTCACTAATCATGATTATGAATATGTATTTTTGTTAAAAGGCAAAGCATATTTAAGCGATATGAATAATAATTTGATTTTAATGAAAAAAGGCGATATTTTAGCCATTAAAAAGTCAGGACAACATAAAATTATTAAAACTAGTCGAAAAACTATTTGATTGGCTATACATTTTCAAAATAAAGGGGAGATTTATGAATAAAAACCAGAAAATAAAATGATTGTTAACTGCCTCAACTCTAACCTTACCTTTAATTTCTGTAGCTTGTACTAAAAACACAGATAATCAATCACAACCAATAAATAAAACTAATGATGAAGAATTGTTATTACAAGAATTAAATAGTGAAGTTGAAAATAGTCAATTAGAATTTAACGAAACAGCTACACAAGAAGAAAAGAATAATTTTGTTAAAACACCAAATGACTTTCGCTCATTAATTAAAAAGAGAAGAAAATTTAAAAATACTAAATTTAAACTTCTAATTAAATCAATATTTTTAGAGAATGATCAAGTTATAGTTGAATTTTCAATTCAGGATAAAGAAACACAAAAAGAAAGCAAAATTTTGAAAAAAGTTTTTTCAAGCAATGACTTTTTTGAAAAATTTAATAATAAAAATCTTTCAATTCAATCTATAGAAAAAGAAAAAAAAGAAGAAGAACCTGACAATAAAAAAAATAATGAAACAACTTCTCTATTAGAAGAAGAAAAAAAAGATACTCATTCAGAACCTCCAAAAAATAATCCCGAAGATCCAAAAAATACTGATTCACAACCTTCTGATCCTGCAAATCCATCAAATAAAGAAAAAGAAGAACCAAAAAATACCAATTCTCCTTCTGAGTCTATAAATGGCTCAAGTGAGGAAAAAGAAGATGAAAATTCTGATAAAAAAGATGGAACAACCGAAAATACAAATGAAGAAAAAAATTTAGAACAAATTAGATTAGGTTTATGAAACACTTATAAATTTTCTTTAACCGAAAAAAACTATGAAAAAGTCAAAAACATCAAAATCAAAGCGTTAAGTAAAATTATTAATTATTTAAATATCGATGTTCAAGGAATAGTAGAATTATTTAATCCAGAAGCTTTAATTGAATTGGTTAAAGAGCTAAATACATTGAATACTGAAGCAAATTGAAAATATGTTATTAGCGATTATGATAAAGGTGGTAAAAATGTTCTATTAGAGTCAAATAGTAAGCAACATGAATTATCAGGATTTATCTATAAAGCAAGTAAATTAGACGCAATTGCTTTTGATAATAACTTAATAGGGACTTCATATGATAATTCGAATTATAAACCACATTTTAATTCAGATTCAAATCTAGGTTTTGTTAGACCTCCTTTTGGAGTTAAATTTAAAACTAAAGGAAGCGAAAAAAATGATTTCACCTTTGTTATAGGTCATTTTGACTCACCAGGAGTTAGCAAAGAAAATCAAGAAGTTTCTCATAAAAAACAAGGAACACAAGAATTAGATGAAGCATGGAATTTAAATGCGGCCATGAATTGATATGACCATATTGATGGAAATAACAATGAATTGATTTTCATGGGTGATACAAACATTAAAAAAAATAATGAAGCTTTAGCTTTTGAACCACTTTTAGTTCAAAATAATTACAAGTCACTATTGAAGGAAGATAATCCAACTTCAATTGGAAGAAATTTTAATTATAGTGAACCTTATGACAAAATCTTCTATAAAGGTGATTTAGAAGTTACTAATAGTGATAAATATGATCTTCTAGCTTTTCCAGAATCAGGACTTTGAGAAAATATTTCTTCATTTCAAGAATGAAAAAATTTCCTTCAAAAAAATGATTATGATTACAAAACTGAGACAAGTTATATTTCTAGCGTTATAAGTGATCATGCTCCAATTTATACAGACTTGCTATTAAACAAAGCAGATTTAACATAATTTATAAAAAAACAGCAAATTATTTATTAATTATGATTTGTTGTTTTTTCTAAATTTTTTTCTGTTTTTTTACTTCTCTTTTAAACTCTTTGTATATAATAAGAAAACTGTGGAACAGTACTCAAGAGGCTGAAGAGGCGGTCCTGCTAAGACTGTAGGGGAGGCAACTCCCGCGGAGGTTCAAATCCTCTCTGTTCCGCCATTTTTTTATATCTTTTTTGCCTCTTGTGTATATACTTTATAATTACAATTATTTATTTTAAATAATTATTTTAATTAAAGTTAATAAAGAAAGGATTTTATGACAAATCTAGAAACTGGTTTAAACGACTTAGAAGTAAAAGAGCAGTTAGAAAAATTTGGCTCAAATACTTTAGTTAAAACTAAAAAAATTAATCCATTTGTTGCTTTTATTAAGCAGTTTATAGATCCAATGGTTATTTTATTAATTATTGCTGCTTTAATTAGTTTAGGTTTAGCTATTTATGAACATGTTAGTGGACATAATGAGAGAAGTGAAATTATCGTTTCTTATGTTGAACCTGGAATTATTTTTCTAGTAATTTTCTTAAACAGTATGCTTGGCGCTTATCAAGAAGTTAAAAGTGATCAAGCGGTGAGAGCTTTAGCTAAAATGAATGAAACTTTTGCCACTGTTAAAAGAAATGGCAAAATTCAATTAATTCCCGCAGCAGAATTAGTGGTTGGTGATGTTTTAATTTTAAATGCTGGAGATGTAATAAGTGCTGATGCAAGATTAGTTGAAGCTTATAACTTAAAAGTAGTTGAAGCTTCTCTAACGGGTGAATCATTAGCCATTGATAAAATTGCTAATTGGGAAAAAACCAAAGATGCAACTCTAGCTAATAACTCACACTTAATTTTTTCAGGCACACACGTAACAAATGGTAAAGCAATTGCCATTGTTGAAGCCGTGGGTGAAAAAACCGAAATTGGCAAAATTAATTCAATGATTCAAGAGCAAGATAAGAGTTTAACTCCACTGCAAATTAAATTAAATAAATTGAGCAAAATTTTTGGTTTTGCCGGAGTAATTCTACTTTTCGTAAGTTTTATTATTCAAATTGTTTTAAGCAATGTTGTTTCAGGTATTTGAAATGAGGCTGATGTTTATACAAGCGCACTTGTTACAGCTATTTCCTTAGCTGTTGCGGCTATTCCAGAAGGTTTAATTACCTTTACAACTGTACTTTTAAGTATTGGTGTAGCCAAAATGTCAAAACAAAAAGGATTGGTGAAAAATCTTCTAGCTGTTGAAACTTTAGGTTCAGTTTCAATTATTTGTAGTGATAAAACTGGAACTTTAACTGAAAATAAAATGACTGTGGTTGATGGTTTTGTCAATGGCAAAACCTTTAGTCATACAACTGTTTCTAATGATAGTGATTATGCTTCTTTAGCAAGATATTTAACTTTATGTAATGATGCTTCAATTCATTTTAATCAAACCACAAACACATTTGAAGAAGTTGGTGATCCAACTGAAACAGGTTTATTAAGATTTGCTTATGGTTATGGCATCAAAAAAGAAGAATTATTAAAAACTACTCCACACTTAAGCGCCTTACCTTTTGATAGTGATCGGAAAATGATGTCAGTTTTAATTAAAGAAAATGGGCAAAATTTAATGATTACTAAAGGTGCGCCAGATGTTATTTTAAATAGATGTCTAAATGTTAAACGTGATGAAATTGAGCTAATTAATAGTCAATTTGCAAATAATAGTTATCGTGTTTTAGCTGTTGCTAAAAAGGTAGTTAATAAAGAAGTTTTAGACTTTAATGACGAAAATGATTTAGAATTTGTTGGTTTAATTGCAATGATTGATCCACCAAGAGCTAATGTTGCACAAAGTATTGCGCAGGCACAAAGAGCAGGCGTAAAAACTGTGATGATTACTGGAGATCACTTGCACACAGCAAAAGCTATTGCCACAAATTTAGGAATCTACCAAAATGATGATTTAGCAATTACTGGTGAAGACTTAGCGGCCATGAGTGATGAAGAATTAAATGCTAAAGTTACACATATTTCTGTTTATGCTAGAGTTAATCCAAGTGACAAATTAAGAATTGTTAAAGCTTGACAAGCACATGAAAAAGTTGTTGCTATGACAGGGGATGGTGTTAATGATGCGCCTGCTTTAAAAGCTAGTGATATTGGTTGTGCCATGGGAATAACTGGAACAGATGTTTCTAAACAAGCAGCTGATTTAATTTTAGTTGATGATAACTTTAATACAATTGTTAACTCAATTAAAAATGGGCGTAAAATCTATGACAAAATTAAAATTGTGATTTTAAACTTACTTGTTTCTTCTTTAACTGAAGTCTTAGTGATGTTAATTGGAATGATTGCCTTTTTCCTTGCCTTTAGAAATCACATTGGCAGCGAAGGTTTTTACATCTTTAGTGCTTCACAATTACTATGAATTAATCTTTTAACACATGGCTTGCCAGCTATTGCTTTAGGATTAATTGAAAACGATACTGATGTAATGAGCAGAAAACCTTATGCCAAAGGCGAAAGTATTTTTGCAAGAGGAATGGGTTGAAATTTACTTGCTCAATCCCTAATTCTTTCACTCCTTACTTTAATTGCTTATAGTTTAGGCGGTTTATACGCTGCTAAAAATGGTTTAAGTGGTTTAGATTTCTTACAAACTGCTTCAACTGCTGCCTTTTTAACTTTAGGAATTGGCGCTTCATTGAATGGAATTAATTTAATGAGTCATAAAACTATTTTCAATCTTAAAAATAGTTTTAAATACTGAATTGTAATTTTAGCTGTTACTGTTTCAGTAACTTTAATCTTAATTGTAGTTTTAATTCCAGATCTTTCAAATGTCTTTAGAATGGTGGGTAATGTTTATATACAAGCACCAATGGTTCTGGCAATTGGAATTCCTTTAGGTTTAGGTTTAACACTTTATAATGAAGGATTTAAATTATTTACTTTTCTTAAAAATAAGTATAAAAAAGCTTAATTAGCAAAATAAATGAAATGCGACATTTCGCATTTTTTTATATTTTTAAAACCAAAAAATTTTTAAAACCAAAAAAGAAATAATAGTAAAATTCTATTATATTAATAATCATTAATATAAATTGAATTTTGAACAATGACTAGGAGATAAATAAAATGGCAAATATGCTTAATCCAAACAATAACGTTGGAGATTCAGGTGCTCAAGGTTTTAACCCTGTTGCAAGTAACGCTACTCGTCAAGCTGATATTTCAACAGCGCAAAAAGTAATGTTTATTGTTTTTTCAGTAATTACATTAGGAATTTTTTGACTTTACCACTTTGTTTTTGTAACAGTTAATAGATTTAATCAATTACAAAATGACGTTAACAATGCTGCCTCAACAGTTGATACACAATTAGCAAAACGTTTTGACATGATTTCATCATTAGTTGAAGCTGCTAAATCTCAATTAAAACAAGAAAGAGAAGTTTTAGAACAAGTAACAAGATTACGTGCTACTGTTGGTCAATTAAATAGTGGTGCCTTAACAGCTGCGCAAGCTGGTGAAGCACGTGCTCAAGTTGAACAAGGAATGAATAGTGTTTTAAGTAGATTATTGGTAGTGCAAGAAAACTACCCTGAGTTAAAATCAGATAGAATTGTTGCTGATTTAATGCAACAAACAGTTTACATGGAAAGCGAAATTGCTGCTGCAAGAAGACTTTACAACACTTATGTAAATGAATTTAACACTGCAATTTCAACTTTCCCAAGAAACTATGTAGCTGCTAAAAAAGGTTATACTTCAATGCCTTTATTTCAAGCTGCTTCACAACAAAGAGACAGAGTAAACTTAACTTTAAACTAAAAAATCAAAAGTCCATTTTTTGGGCTTTTTTTAATAACTTTTTTAAAAAATATTAAGCAAAAAGGAGATGAAATGAAAAAGGAATGACAAAATGAAGAATACAATCCAAAAAAACATTCTATGGAACCTATAAAAGTTAAGGAATATCAAATAAGAGGAAAAAGTGCTTTTGATATTCTTAATTATTTTTTATCAAAATGAAAAGGTTTTAATATAAAAATTTATTATTTTTTTTCAATATTCATCGTTATATTTCTCGGTTTATTAATATGATTTTTTTGAATAACTGTTAACGGTTATAAAAATAGTAATTTTAATGCTTTTGTTTTTGCAGAAACTTTCGCATATATTTCAATTGTTTTACAAATATTAATAAGTTTAGTTTTATACTTTAAATCGTTAAAATGATCTAGACATAATTTTGATTTAATTGATAAGTTAAAGTATAAAGAATGAAAAAATTACTTTCCATTTTTTAAAAATAAATATTTATTTATTGATTTATCAAATATAAAAAATATGGAAGAAAAGAAAAGAATTAAAAAAGAGTTTCGAGAAATTTGTGAAGCAAAAGAAATTTTTTACTCTTTTGAAATTAATAATCCTATAAAACCTAATAATATTAAAGATAAAATAAATTATAAAAATCGCAAATTCCAAATTTTTAAAGGCCAAAAAATTGATTTTTATAGACATATTTCTATAAAAATAAAAAATAATTTTGGAAAAATAGAGAGTTCTAATTACTATAGTTTTTTTAAAAATAAAATTGAAAAATCTTGAAGTTTTTATGGTAATTGAAATTGAATTAATTTTTCTATGATTGTATTTTTTGCTATATTGTTTATTTCTAGTTTTGTTTTCCTTTTATTTTCGGTATAACAAGGAAAAAATTTTAGAATAATTTTTGGATCATTTTTTCAGCTTGTATTAATTTTTTTAATTATTGTTTTTGTGTTTTCTAAAAATAGGCTTTTGATATTACTAGAAAAAAAGATTAATAAATTTAGAAAAAAAGATTTTTTTGAAAAAATAAAATATGATAAAAAATCAAATATTTTTGACAAAGAAAGCAAATGATTAATAGTTTTAGATTTGTCAGAATGTAGTTTTAAAAATAGAAAAAAATTTAAAGAAACAATAGCTGATTTTTTTGAAGAAAAAGAAATTTACTTTTGTTTCTATGAATAATCTCTTTGATGAGTAAAAAACAGGTGTGTTGCTATTTGTATATCAATTACAAATAGGAGCACAATTGAAAAGTTTAGCTTATGAAAGAATAAATACTGAAGTTAAATCTAATCAAGATTTAAACTGAGAACATTTTAATAGTCTATATTTTGCTAAGAAATATAGAGTTTTTAATAGTACTCTTTTAGCAGAAATAAGAAAAGTTAAACTTAAAATTAGTGAAGCTACTTTTGAACATATTAAAAATAAACCTTTAGTTGTTTATTTATTTGCTATTTTAAGAGCTTTAAAAGCTGATAAAGAAGCAGTAAGTAAGAAAATCATTTTAGAAACAGGCATAAAAAAATCATCTTTTTATGATGCTTTAGCTACACTTAAAAAACTGAATTTTGTAATTGAATTAGATAATGGAAATGCACTTAAATTAACTAGTAAACACTTATTAAGACCAAAAAATTTCAATGCTGAT